>NZ_JBFULV010000125.1:0-17598 GCF_054049715.1 Rhizobacter sp. P5_C2
AGCTGGTGCCGGCCGCGGCCGATGCGCCGCCGGCCGCGCGGCTGCGCGAGGCCGGCGCGGTGATCCTCGGCAAGACGACGATGCCGGACTACGGGATGCTGTCGTCCGGCCTGTCCAGCTTCCACCCGTTGGCCCGCAACCCCTGGGACCTGCGCCTCAACCCGGGCGGCAGCAGCGCCGGTGCCGCCGCGGGCGCTGCAGCGGGCTATGGGCCACTGCACGTCGGCACCGACATCGGTGGCTCGGTGCGGCTGCCGGCCGGCTGGTGCGGGATCTTCACGCTGAAGCCGAGCCTGGGCCGCATCCCGATCCAGCCGCCGTACGCCGGCCGCGTCGCCGGGCCGATGACGCGAACGGTCGCCGATGCAGCGCTGATGATGGGCGTGCTGTCGCGCCCCGACCCGGGGATGCGCGACACGATGAGCCTGCCGCACCAGGACATCGCCTGGTCGCAGCTCGACCGCCGCCCGTTGCGCGGATTGAAGCTCGGGCTGCTGATGGACGCCGGCTGGGGGCTGCCGGTCGAGCCCGAGGTGCGGGTGGCGGTCGAGGCCGCAGCGCAGGCCTTCGAGGGCGCGGGCGCGATCGTCGAACCGGTCGCGCCCTTCATGACGCGCGAGATGATCGACGGCATGGACCGCTTCTGGCGCTGCCGCGCCTGGATGGACATCGCGGCACTGCCCGAGGCCCGGCGCGCGAAGGTGCTGCCGTTCATCGTCGAGTGGGCCCGCGGCGGCGCGGCACTGAGCGGCGCGCAGGTGTTCCACGGCTACAGCCAGATGGGTGCGATGCGCGAGGCGGCGGTCGCGGCCTGCCGGCCGTTCGACGCGCTGCTGTCGCCGACCGCGCCGATGCCGGCCTTCGCCGCCGAGCTGCCGTGCCCGACCAACGACCCGGCGCGGCCGTTCGAGCACATTGCGTTCACGCTGCCGTACAACATGAGCGAGCAACCGGCCGCGAGCATCAACTGCGGCTACACGAGCGACGGACTGCCGATCGGCCTGCAGATCATCGGCGCGCGGCACGACGACCTCGGCGTGCTGCGGCTTGCACGGGCCTGGGAGCAGATGCGGCCGGCGCAGCGGGCGTGGCCCACGCCCTGACCCGGCTCAGACCAACGGCGGCTTCAGCCCCTCGCTGGCGACCATCCGCTGCACCGCCGGCCGCGCCAGCACGCGCTGCAGGTGGGCGCCGAGCGCCGGCAGGCTGCGCGCCGGCCGGTGGAAGCCGCGCGTCCAGCGGCACAGCATCAGCGCGTACAGGTCGACCGCGCTGAACGCGTCGCCCAGCAGCCACGGCTTGCCGTGCGAT
Source organism: Rhizobacter sp. P5_C2 (assembly GCF_054049715.1). Lineage (NCBI taxonomy): Bacteria > Pseudomonadati > Pseudomonadota > Betaproteobacteria > Burkholderiales > Sphaerotilaceae > Rhizobacter > Rhizobacter sp. P5_C2. The sequence continues at coordinate 1,312 of NZ_JBFULV010000125.1, forward strand.
GCGAGTTCGGCCTCGAGGAGGTCGACCAGCGCGCCGACGCGCGCCTCGGCGCATTCCTTCACCTGCGGCACCGCGGCCTCGTCGCGCACGTAGCGGTCCGGGTAGAAGTACGAGATCAGCGCCGGCTGCAGCGAGTTGGTCAGCCACATCAGCCACTTGTAGAAGTGCGCGCGCTGCGATGAACCGAGGGCCGGTGCCAGACCGGCTTGCGGGTGCGCGTCGAGCAGGTGCAGGCAGATCGCCGCGGACTCGTACAGCACCAGGTCGCCGTCGACCATCACCGGGATCAGCCCGTTCGGGTTCATCTTCAGGTATTCGGGGGAGCGCAACGCGCCCTTCTCTCTCTCGACACGCACCAGTTCGAACGGGATGCCGAGTTCTTCGAGCAGCATGTGAGGCGCCATGCTGGCGTTGCCGGGGAAGTAATACAGCTGGATCATGGGAGGGCCGGGGTGTGGGGTGAAGCCCGGCATCTTAGAGGGCGGCCCACGGGACCTGCTAACGCTCAGGCCGCGTTCGCGTTCCGATGCGCCTCGGCCGCCGCCTCGTTGTGGCGGAACAGGTCGGCCAGCGTCTTGCCGGGTTCGTCGCGGAACGCGGTGTCGGTGACGATCATCTCGGCGATGCGGTCGACGCGGAAGCTGCGAAAACTCTCGCGCGTCTCGCACCACGCGGCCAGCGTCCACACCGCGCCCCAGTAGAAGCAACCGAGCGGTCGCACGGTGCGCTCGGTGCTGACCTCTTTCAGGTCGACGTACTGCAGTTGCACGCGGCGGCGCGATTCGGCAGCCAGCCGCAGCAGCTCCAGGTGCGAGCGCGCGCGCGGGTCGAACTCGAAGGTGGGGGCGTACAGCGCCAGGCTCTCGGCGGCGGCGCGCGCCGCGCTGGGCAGCACCGACAGGATCTTCGACAGGGCCGCATCGGCACGCGCCGCCAGCGCCGCGTCGATGCGCGGCTGCGCGATCCGCACGGCCGCCACCAGCGCCTGCGCCTCTTCGCCGGTGAACATCAGCGGCGGCAGGTCGAAGCCGGCGCGCATGCGGTAGCCGACACCGGCCTCGCCCTCGATCGGCACGCCCTGCAATTGCAGGTCGGCGACATCGCGGTACACCGTGCGCGCCGACACCTCGAGCCGCTCGGCGATGAACTCGGCCGTGGTCAGGCGCCGCCCGCGCACGAGCTGCACCAGCTGGAACAGGCGGTCGGCGCGGCGCATCAGGGGGAGTGGGCTCTCGTGGAGCCGGGGGTGGCGTTCATCGACGTCTCCTGGGCGCGAATGCTACGCCAGCGCGTGCAGGCCGATGCGGTTGCCTTCGCTGTCGGCGATGTGGGCGAAGCAGCCCATGTCGCCCGGCAGCGTGACCTTGGGCGTGGTGATCGCGCCACCGGCCGCCTGCACCCGTTCGAGCACCGCATCGAGCGAAGGCTGCGCATTCAGGTAGACGATGGTGCCGAGCTGCGACGGCGGCGCGACGCGGTCGCCGGCGATCAGGCAGCCGCCGACGCCGGGATTGTCGTAGCCGAACACCGCCAGCGTCACGTCGCCCATCGGCTCGCGGCGCAGCGTGGTCGCGAACAGCTTCTCGTAGAAGGCCTGCGCACGATCGAGGTCGGTGACCGGGATCTCGAACCAGTTGAGGGCGCTGCGGATGGGATCGGTCATGGCGGGTCTCCGGAGGTGATGTCGATGGGTGGGATCGAACGAAGCCGCGATGCTGCGCGGCGACTGCTGACAACGTCTTGTCAGCAGCCGGCAGAATCCGGCCCATGTTTTCATTGCCGCGCACCGCCACCGCCCCGTTCTGCCCGTCCGAAGTCCGCGGCAGCATCGCCATCCCCGCCGGGGCACCGCCGTGGCGCAAGCTGCTGCGGGTGGCAGGCCCGGGCCTGCTGGTGTCGGTCGGCTACATGGACCCCGGCAACTGGGCGACCGACATCGAGGCCGGCTCGCGCTACGGCTACGCGCTGCTGTGCGTGGTGCTGCTGTCCAGCCTCGCGGCGATGCTGCTGCAGACGCTCTCGCTGCGCCTCGGCCTGGTCGCCCGCAAGGACCTCGCGCGCGCCTGCCGCGACCACTACCCGAAGGCGACCAGCCGCGTGCTGTGGATCCTGGCCGAACTCGCGATCATCGCGTGCGACGTCGCCGAGGTGCTGGGCAGCGCGCTCGCGCTGCACCTGCTGTTCGGCGTCTCGCTGGTGACCGGCATCGTGATCACCGCGTTCGACACGCTGGTCGTGCTCGGCCTGAAGGGCCAGGGCTTCCGCCAGATCGAGGCGATCGTGCTCGGACTGATCGTGACGATCGGCGTCTGCTACGCGGTCGAGCTCGCGATGGTCGGGCCCGACTGGCGTGCCGTCGCGCAGGGCTTCGTGCCGCGCCTGTCGGCCATCGAGAACCCGCAGGCGCTGTACCTCGCGATCGGCATCCTCGGCGCCACCGTGATGCCGCACAACCTGTACCTGCATTCGTCGATCGTGCAGACGCGCCACGTCGAGGGCGACGACGCGAGCAAGCGCGAGGCGATCGGGCTGTCGACGCTGGACACCATCGTGTCGCTGTCGCTCGCGCTGCTGGTGAACGCGGCCATCCTGACGCTCGCGGCCTCGGCCTTCCACGGCAGCGGGCACACCGAGGTCACCGAGATCCAGGACGCCTACCACCTGCTGGACCCGCTGGTCGGCGGCGTGTTCGCGTCGGTGCTGTTCGGCGTCGCGCTGCTCGCGGCCGGGCAGAGCTCCACCTTCACCGGCACCATCGCCGGGCAGGTGCTGATGGAAGGCTTCCTCGACCTGAAGATCCCGTGCTGGCAGCGCCGCCTGATCACGCGCGGCCTCGCGCTGCTGCCGGCGCTGGGTGGCGTGCTGTGGCTGGGCGATGCGGGCGTCGGCAAGCTGCTGGTGGCCAGCCAGGTGGTGCTGAGCTTCCAGCTGCCGTTCGCGATCTGGCCGCTGATCCGCTTCACCAGCGACCGCGCGTTGATGGGGTCGTTTGCGAACGGGCCGTGGCTGAAGGCCGGCGCGTGGACGCTGTTCGTGCTGATCAGCGCGGCCAACCTGTGGCTGGTGTCGGCGATCTGGCGCTGAGCCGCTCGTCCCCATAAAAAAGGATTGCAGCGCGGGGGATGCTTCGCTATTCTTCGCGGCCAGTGCACACCAAGACGGGCACCACCCCGTGCATGTCGACATCGACTCCCCGTCGATGGTCAGTTCCCCCGCCTGAGCCACACGCTCGCTGAAGTCCGGTTGCGGCCCACCTGCCGCGCGCCGTTGCATTGCCGTACCCGATCGACCGCTTCCAGCGGCCGCGCGGATTCCCTTTGCAGTCAGCCGTTCGAGGATGAGCGATGAACATTGTCGGCGTGAGCACCTTGCCAGCGTGTGGCGACGCAGTGCAGCGCCTGCTGGGCCGTCGCATCCCGGTGCGCTGAACGGACGCCGCACGATGCTCGACGAACTCAGGCAGATCATCGCGGCGCGCAGCCTCGCGCCGGTTCCGCTCGAAGCGCTGCGCGAACGCTTCGCCGACGGATGGCAGCCGCGGCGGCCGGCCGATGCGGTCGACTTCGCCGAGCACTTCTGCCGGCGGGTGCACGACAGCCTGCGCCACGACGACCTGCCGCGCACCGGACAGGCGGCCGAGCCTGCCGAGGTGGCGAACCAGGGCGCGAATGCGCTGATCGAGTTCATCGCACAACTGCCGACCGCGCTGCGCGACGAGATCGATGCGCTGGTGCAGTTCCGCACCGAGGTGCTGCGCCCCTGGGACGAACCCGTCACCGACGCCTACGTCGGCCTGTGCAACGTGGTCCACGACGTCTGGGCCCACCTGCTCGGCCCGGAACAACTGGCCGATGCCGGCATCGCGCGGGCGCTGCTGCGGCTGGCGCCGCGCCACGCGCTCGACTACGGCGCCGGCGCGGGCCACGTCACGCTGCTGCTGGCGCTGAACGGCATCGCGACCGACGTGGTCGAGATCGATCCGGTGAAGCGGCTGTTCCTGCAGCGGCGCGCCGCGCGTGCCGGCGTGGCGCGCCTGGTCGGGCCCGGCATATCGCGGCCGTCGTACGACATGGTGCTGGCGCTGAACGTGCTCGACCACCTGCAGGCGCCGCCCGAGTGCCTGCAGCAACTGGCCGAGCTGCTGCCGCCGGGCGGCTCGCTGGCGATCGCCGCCGAGTTTCCGCAGGACGGCTGGCACCAGGGCGACCCGGCCGCCGCCGAAACCTGCGCACAGCTGCTGAGCGACCGCTTCGAGCCGCGCCGCGATCACTACGGCGACGGCGACCTGCCGGTCGACTGGTTCGACATCTTCGTCAAGCGCGATGAGCTGCACCCCGGCATGGCCGGCGCGCTGCGTTGCCCGCGGCTGCACCCGCGCGCCCGCTGGCAGGCGCCCTCCAACGAGGCCGACCCGGCCACGCCGGGCGTGCTGAGCGCCACCGCGTTCTACACGCTGCCCTGCGCGCTCGACGGCGACACCGCCCGGCTGTGCGACGCCTTCGACGGCCGCCGCCCGCTCGCCGAGCTGGCCGACACGCTGGAGCTCGAGCTCGATACGCTGGAGGCCTTCTGCAGCTTCCTGCACTCCCGGCGGCTGCTGACGTGGCATGGCCACCCGGCGGCCGACCGACCCCACCACCGCCAGCACGATCACAAGGAGACGCCACCATGTGGAGCACTCACCTGAAGAACGCGGTCGCCCCCCTTCGACCCACCCTGGAGAGTTGAGATGGCCTTGGCAGAAGTATCGGCATTGATGCAGGACCACGACGCCGACCTGGTCGGTGCCGCCGCACGGCTGCGCGCGATCGCACCGTCGGCACTCGAAGCCGACGACCTCGCGTCGTACAGCTGGCTGGTGAACCACGTGATCGGCGAGAAGGGCCACGACTGGCCTGGTGCGCGGGCCTTGCTGGAGGCCCTGCCGGCGCTGGCCGGCCAGCCGCCGGTGGTGTTGCGCAACCGCGCGGTCGCCTTCGCGATGAGCGGTGCTGCGTTGCAGGCCTGGCAGGCCGAAGGCGAGCTGGCCCAGGCGCTCGCCTGCGGCCCGACGCTCGCGGCCACCGCGGTGYGCCTGGGGGCCTTGCAGCACCTGGCCGGCAGCGCCGATCCGCGGCTGGTGGCGACGAGCCTCGCGCCCTGCGTGCAGGCGATCGAAGCCGCACCGGCCGGCGGCCCGGTGCTGGTGATGGCGGCGCGCGCGATCAACAACGCGGTCTCCGGCTGGCTGGAGCATCCACAGCCGGCCACTGCCGACCCGTCGGTGGCAGCGGCGATGACCCGGGCCGCGCGCTGCTGCAAGACGATCTGGCAGCACGCCGGCACCTGGATGCAGGTGGAGCGGGCCGACTACCTGATCGCGCTGGTGGCCAACGCGCTCGGCGACTGGGAGGCCGCGGCGCGGGCCGCCCGCGACGGCATCCGGATGATCGAAGCGAACGGCAGCGAAGACGTCGACCGCGCCTTCCTGCTGCTCGAACTGGCGCGCGCCCGGCACGGGATGGGCGAAGGCGAGGCGGCGCGCACCGCGCGCGATGCCTCGTTCGCGCTGGCCGAGCGCTTCGACGAGCCCGGGCTGCGCGAATGGTTCGACCGCAAGGCGGGCGCGTTGGCGGCGCTGACTTCGGCGCCGGCGCCGGCGAGCACCGCCTAGGCCCCCGAGGGCGCTCTTCTGTTGTCAAACTTGCGGGCGACACTCGCGAGCCACCCGCGCGACCACCAGCTGTGGTGTGCGCTCGGCATGCGGCCGAGGGCCATGCCGGCGACGCGGCTGGCTTCCCCCTCTGCCTGAGACACCTCAAGCCCCTGGACACGCATTTCCTGGCGACGAGCTGGCTGCGGTTGATCGCGCAACAGCGCGCTGACCTGACAGGCCACGGGTTCCGCGTTCAATTCACCGGCTCGCTGCCGGAGGGGCTGCGCTCACGCTTCCTTCGGACATGCCGGAGCAGCCACTCGACGCCAACGCCCAGCGCGAACAGCGCCGGCAGCGTGACACCGCCCACCCACAGGTAGGCATCGCGCCAGCTGGTGCAATCCATCACCCAGCCGAGCCCGACATGGTCGAGCAGCCACGTCTGCGGCGCCAGCGGATACCACAGCCAGGTGCGATGCCACTCGGTCGTTGCCGCGCTCAGCCCACCGGCCATCCAGATGCAGATGACACACAGGTACAGGTAGAGCACGCACAGCACGAAGCCGGTCCAGCTCATCCTCCATCGGGGCCATCGTCTGCCGGTTGCTGGCGTCGGGGTTCTCGCTGACTGGGCTTGCGTCATCTTCTGCTCCTTTGACCGGGGAATCGGCGCTGAGCTTGGGGATGATTTGTGCAGGGAAAGTGCAGATGGGCATGCCGTCGGGAGATGGCGCCATGCGTGAATCAGATGGCTGCGAAGGGATTGCCGAGTGATTCGCGTCTGGAATAATCATTCCATGACCTCCCCTCTCCATGGAACCGTGACCCACTTCTACGGCGACCGCGTCTGATGCCAGTCGATTCCGTTCAGCTCAGCAAGTTCTTGAGCTTCGTCCTGCGCCACAAGCCCACTGCCATCGGTTTGGTCTTGGACCCGCAAGGCTGGGTCGGCATCGACGAATTGATCGAGAAAGGCAATGCAGCCGGAACAGAGTTTGACCGCCAAGACCTGCTGCTTGTCGTCGACACGAGCGACAAGAAGCGGTTCTCGGTTTCGCCCGATGGATTGCGTGTGCGTGCCGCACAGGGGCACTCTGTAGCGGTGGAGCTTGGCTTGTCGCCACAAGTGCCACCACCGGTGCTGTACCACGGGACCGCAACGCGCTTCGTCGAATCGATCCTGTCGGAAGGATTGAAACCGCAGGAGCGCCAGCATGTGCATCTGTCCGCCGATGAAGCCACCGCGCAGCGCGTTGGCCAGCGTCACGGCTCACCGCTCGTCCTCAAGGTTGATGCACTCCGTATGCAGGCGGAAGGATTCAAGTTCTTCATGGCCGACAACGGCGTGTGGCTGACCGATCAGGTGCCGGCCGATTTTTTGTCGACTTGACACCCCCAGCCGACACGGATCCCGCCGCTCTCGCAGCCGTCTACTCGTAAATTTTGCCTGCCTCCAGCATGAGAACGAACAGTTCCCACGATGGTTTGTCACCGACTCTGTCTTTCATGGCCTCGAGCCAACTCGACATTGCGTCAAGGTAGCGATCCAATGTCTCGTTTTCCCATGCCTCCGGTTCGCGTTTGATGCTTCCCGTCAATTCACGAAGGGTACGGAGTGCATCGTCCACGGTGCCTGGGTTCGACCTGAGGTGGTCTTCGATCTGATTGAGTTTCATGGCAGTGCCGTAATGAATTGCCCTAGGCCTTGAGCCGAGGTTGTAGTTGCCCGGCCCGAGTCCAAGAAGTTCGCTTATCGCTTGCTGCACATTTTCCCAACTCAATTCCAATCACTCAGCAAGTCGTGAAGATCGATGGCCGAGGGATTCAGGAGAGTTCTCTGATCCGTCAAATAGTTGAGCTCAAACCGACCGTTCTCATCATCAATGGTGCGAGCACCATCAAGTACAGCCAAGAGACCAAAGAGCGTTGCGTGCACAGCCGCAGCAATTGAACTTTCCACATGTGCAGCGTCTGTTGTCGACAGCCCGTTGTACCAATCGGAACGCGCTTTTACTTCGGGCGACAGGCGCCGACCGGGAGGCGCCTTCATATTCGCGATCGTGTCCTCCATTGCGGCTCGGCCTACATGACGCTCCACCGCCTCCACAAAGTCTTTGCTATTCATATCACGCTCCTATCGTACAAATGCCTCTGGAAACATGCGCTTGTTCAGCTGAATCAGCTCTTGCAATGAACCATTCGGCGCGTCAGTAAAGTTTCGCAAATTTCTAATATCTCGCCCCAGCAAATCTCTTGGCGACCCGGAATATCCACCACGCAGGTTCGGGATCTGTGTATGTTCGCCTCTTGGCAACGCAATTGCCGGAGCTGTTTGCAGATCGTAACCTTTGACTACGTGCCCGGCTGGCTGCTTCTGCATCGCGTGGTGAATGTCCAATCCATCGCCTGCAAGTGATCGCCCCTTGAGTGCGTCATATGCGCCGACCTCATATTTGCCGAGCCCTTTAGCAGCGGTACCGACATCAACACTGCAAGCGTTGTGCACCCAAGCGCCGAGCGAGCCGACAAAGTACGTATGAAACTCCGCGACCTCGAAGTTGTACGTGTCCTGCTGCTCAGCGTTCTTCCGCACCGTGGCAACCGTCAACCAACCTCCACCGAGCCGTTGGATCTTATCCCCGGCCATCAACGAACCGGCAGTGATCCACCCACGGCCTTCGACGCGGAATGGATGTTCGCCAGTCACGCCCACGGTTTCCGCTTCACCCCGCGAATCGACGTAGCTGACTGATAGCGTCTCCTGGTCTTTGTGGCGGAACAGTCGCACAACGGGTTGCCAGCGTGTCGCGCCTGTCAACTCGTCACGTGCGGCCACGAGATCGCCGACACGAACGTCTTCGATGCGTTTCAGACCATCGGCAGTGTGGACCAGCGTACCAGCCACGAAGCACAGCGCGAACGTTTCACGCAGCACCAGCGACTCCGTCGCACGGCTGAGCGAACCGATGCTACCGGCCGCCCTGCCCGCCAGCAGTCCGAATCCGATCTCAACGGTCGTGCCGAAAACAGGCGAGTCGTAGGTGAAGCGGGTGTAGTCCGACAGCACAGGCAGCGCGCTGCCGGATTGCCCTGCCATCTGCAGACCGGTGTTGAAGGCCACTGCAAATGCGCTGGCCGCCCCGATCAGCGGGTTCGCCTCGACTCCAACGTTGCCGACCGCCTTTGCGGTGTCGAGCAATGCGCTGCCCAGGCTTGACGAATCGCGCTCGCTTGAAGACGGTTTGTTGCCACTCTCTCCCAACCTCACTCCCTTGTCCTGGCCCGGTAAGCGCAAGCCAGATCCTGTGGCCCCGTTTGACTGCTGCCCCATGCCGGCCGCCCTGCCATTGATGTCGCAATTGAGCGTTCCGCCGCACTTTTCCCTGGGAACGTTGGTGTCGTCGCCCGGCGCCAACCCCGTCGGGTCCGTGAACGCCAACGCGTTGTTCATCACGTAGCTGTAGCGATTGAACGCCTGCGCATTCGCCGGATCGGGCACGGTCGGGTCCGCGCTGGTGTGTCGCCCGAGCAGCGGGTCGTACATCCGCGCGTTCATGTTCACGAGTCCGAGCTGATCCAGGTGCTCGTGCCCGGTGTAGCCGCTGTGGTCCTGCGTGTTCTTGAGGTTGCCCCACTGCGGGCCGGTGTCGTCGCTGCCATCGACGTTGCGCCGGCGTCCCCAGGCGTCGTAGCTCATGCGCTGCAGCACCGACTGGGCCTGGTCCACCTCCGCGAGCGTGGAGCCCAAGTGGTCGGTCAGGAAGTAGCGCAGGTTCCTGGCCGCATCGGCCGTCGGCGCGATCGCCGTGCCGCTGAACTTCTCCTCGATGAAGCCCAGCTGCGCCGGCAGCATCGTTCGGATCGTCGTCGTGTTGGCCGCGCTGTCGATCTCCTTCTCGACCGCGCCGCCGTACCAGATCGTCGTGGTCGGGGAACCCGCTACACCAGCATTCACTGGGCTGATCGTCTGCCGCGTGCGCGCGTGATCCGGGCCGTACAGAAACGCCGTGCGCTGCACCGSGTTCGCACCATCGAGCTTGTCGATGCTCGACGGCATGTCGTAGGACGTCCAGGTGTAGCTGCGGCCCAGGCCGGTCTTCAGGTTGCCGTTGACCTCGTAGTTGAACCCGGGGTTCGTCAGCCCGGCCACTGTGCCCTGCACCACCGAGACTGCGTTCGGSCCGRTGCTGCCKGCGCCCGACGGCGGGTAGCGGTACAGSCCCACGCCGGTCTTGCTCGTCAGGTTGCCCAGTTCGTCGTAGGTGGTTGTCTTGGTGACTCCGCTGATCGTGCTCGTGTACAGGCGGTTCAAGCTGTCATACGTGAAGCTCTCGTTCAGCGTGGCGCCACCGTTCACCATCAGCTGGCTGCGGCTCTCCAGGTTCCCGAGCACGTCGTAGTCGTAGCCGTCGTTCTGGTACTGCGCATCGGCCGCAGACACCCCGCTGCGGATGCTGTTCAAGCGCCCGGTGTACGGGTTGTAGCCCCGGCGGGTGATCATGCCGTTGCCCAGYTGCTCCTGCGTCAGCCGGCCTTCCGCATCCATCGATTGCGCGGTCCACAACGTGATCGCGGCCGTGGACGTGCCTTCATAGCGATCGATGCGGTCGACGTAGCCGAGCGCGTTGTAGTGCTGCTGGAAGGTATTGGCTGCAACCGTTGCCGTCGCGCCTGCGCCTCGCGCCGCCCGGCTCTGCGTCGTACGGTCCGGGCGGCCGAACGCGTCGTACGTCACCGTGCTCGCGTAGTCCGCGTCCAGGCTCGTCACCGTCGTGCTCGGGCGGCCGAGCGCGTCGTAGCTGAGCACGCGCCGGTAGTCCTTCGCATTGGCCGCCCAGGTGTAGGTCTCGGCCAGCTCGCCGGTGCCATTTGCGGCCGTGTCGTACTCCCAGCGGCTGTCCAGGTCCGGCTCCAGCCGGCGCGTCATGCGCCCCAGCACATCGAACTCGAAGCTCGTGGTCTGCTGCTTCGAATCGGTCTGCTGGCGGGTCTGCCCCAGCGGGTCGACGAGGTAAGTCCAATGCCCGAGGTTGGGGTCATCCAGTGTCGTCTTGCGGCCGAGCCGGTCGTAGCCGATCTCGATGCGGTTGCCCTTCGGGTCGATCGTGCGGGCCAGGCTGCCGAAGGCCCCATAGACATAGCGCGTCGTCGCGCCGTAGGCATCGGTCACCGAGGCCAGTTGGCCCGCGGCGTTGCGCACCTCGGTGCGCGCTTGTCCCTTCGCGTTGAGGCTCGTGCGGCTCAGGCCGTTGTAGCTGAAGCTCGCGCGGTCGACATCGCTGCCGGTCTTGTTCGGTGCGTTGATCTGCCACACCCGGCCCAGCGCGTCGCGGTCGTAGCTCGTCCACACCGGGTTCTGGCCGACGGTGTACGGGCGCGAGAGCCGCTGCACGCGGCCCTGGGCGTCGTAGACCTTCTCGCTGAGAACTGCGCTGCCGTCAAAACCCCAGTGGCGCGACAGCACCTCGTGGCCGGCCGCGTCCTCGAAGGCCTCGCTCGGGCTGGCGGTCTGGCTGGCCTCGTTCACGCCACCCCACTGCTGCGTGATCGTCACCGTTGCCGCGCCGTTCAGGCAGCTGTCCACGCACTGGCGGTAGGCGGTGCTGGTCGCGGTGCCGTCGGCCCGGCTCTCGCGCAGCTTGCGGCCCCAGCCGTCGTATTGCCAGCGCGTGGTCAGCCGATCCGGGTCCGCCGCGCTCAGCACATTGCCGCTGCCAGCATCGTGCGTGCTCGTCGTCTGGTGGCCCTTCGCGTTGGTGCTCTTCTCGACGTAGCGGAAGCGGCTGTCGTAGTCGGAGCTGTCGATGCGAGGATTGCTGTCGATCTGACCGGTGACCGGGTCGCGCCACGTCACGGTGCGCTTGCGCGTCACGCCGTAGTTCGCGTCGGGCTCCATCACGGTGGTCACCGTGTAGCGCGCGTCGTCCGGCTCCACCGTCTGCTTGATCGGCGTGCCGTACCCGTCGTACTCATAGGTCACCGTGCGCGTCACGCTCTGGCCGGCCGTCTGGCCCTGCGCCGCACCGCAGACGACCAGCATCGCTGCAACACAGCAGAGAACCATCTTGTTCTTCGTCGTGCTCATGTGCACTTCCCCGTCTTGATCGTGCCGGTCAGGCGCGCGGTGGCGGTCGTGAAGTTCCCGCCCTGCACTTTCAGATCCCCTGCCGCACTGCCCGAGGTGCAGCCGGTGACGAAGACCACTCCCAGCGTGCAGGACGCCCCGGCCGCGAGCTGCTGCCCGCTGACCGGGCACGTGCCGCCTTGTCGCTCGAACGACCAGCCGCCAGAGCCCGACGGAAAGATTGCAGTGATCGGCGCGGCGGCGGCCCCGTTGTTCGAGACCGTCACCGTCCTCGCTGTCGACGTGCGATCCAGCCCCTGCGCGCCGTAGTCCAGCGCCGTCGGGCTCAGCACGATGGTCGTCGTGCCCGGCAGAGGCAGCACTGTCAGCGTCACCGAGATCGGCGGCACGCTGCCGCCCATCGACGACGTGCCGGTGATCGTGCCGGTGTAGGTGCCGGCCGTCGTCGGCGACACCACTTGCCACATGCCGCTGCACCCGGCTGATGCGCCGCAGGCCAGGGTGTTGTTGATCAGGCTCATGCCACCGTTGACTGACAGCGTGAGCGTGGTGGGCGTCGGGGCACTGTTGCTGTAGTTGGTACCAGCCACGGCCGCTGTTGGTGCCGTGGACGAACCGCTGATCGACGTCGTGGATACGCTGATGATCGGAATGATGTAGCCGGTGCCCGAGACGCTCCAGGTGTTGCTGTTGTACGAAGCCGCGGTCATCGAGATACCGCTGCCGCCATAGCTCGTCGCCGCGCTCGGCGTGAAGCTCACCGCCACCGTGCAGCTGCCGCCCGGTGTCACGTTGCCGCAATTGCCGGTGTTCACGCTGAAGCCCGCCGGCAGGTTCGCGATGCCGGAATTGGCGGCCCAGTTGTAGGCCACGTTGCCGTCGTTGAAGAGCGTCAGGTTCTGCGATGTCGACAGGCCTACGCCGACGTTGCCGAAGGCCAGGCTCGCCGGGCTCCAGCGCGGTACCGCCGACTGAGTGTTCCAGGTCACCGTGGTCGCCGCCGCTGCGGTGGTGGCACCGCTGGGCGCGAAGGACTGGCTCTGGTTGATCCCCGGCACGTTGGTGGCCGCGTTGATCACCAGGCTGCAGCTCGCTCCTGCCGCCACCGCGCTGCAGCCGTTGCTCGCGACACTCAGCGGTGCGGCGAGCGCCGGCGAGGCCAGGCTCATCGGCAGGTTGCCGTCGTTGCGGTAGGTGGCGGTCACCGTCTGCGTCCCACCTCCGTACCAGGTCGCGGGCACGACGAGGCTCGCGGTCGATGTCAGCGTCGCCACCGTGCCGGTGCCGTTGCCGGCCACCGGGATCGACAGGTTCACGCCGTTCGCGATGGAGATGCCGCCGTTGGCCCCTCCCTGCATCCGCGGGTACGAGCCCAGCACCTGCACGCTTGCGCCGATGCCGTTGGCGATGGCCGTCGGCTTGAAGCTCACCGTCACCGTGCAGGCTGCTCCCGCCGCGAGGGCGCTGCCGCAGGTGTGCGTCAGCGCATAGTCGCCGGGCTTCGTGCCCGCCAGCGTGATCGACAGGTTCGCGAGCGTCCCGCCGTTCGTCGCGTTGTTGATCAGCGTGAGGCTTTGCACCACGCTCGTGGCGTTCACCGCCACGTTGCCGAACGCCAGGCTGCTCACATTCGGCGTGGTGGTCGCCACCGAGAAACCGTAGCTCTGTTGCACCGTGTAGGTCGTGCCCGCAGCGCCCGCCACCTGGTAGCTGATCTGGTCGACAGCGGTGTACGAACCCGGCGTCGCCTGGGCACCGGTGCCGAAGAAGGTCTGGCACGACGCACCGGGCGCCAGCACGGTGGTGCCCGGCTGGCAGTACGTCACGTTGCCCGGCTGGCCCTGCCACGACCACATGCCCGCCGGCCCGGCGGCCGTCGTGTGCGCGGTGATCAGCAGCGATACCGTGCCGTTGTTCTTGATCGTCGGCCAGTCGCCTGAGTCGGATGCCGCGCCGATGGCGCCCCACTGCGTCGACACCGGCACGAAGACCAGCGGCGGAGGGGCCACCGTCAACGACACCGCCTTCGAAGCCGCGCCACCCGCCGGCGATGGTGTCGCGCTCAGCGTGCCGCTGTAGGTGCCGACGGCTGCGCCGGAGCTCAGCACCACCGCGCCGCAGTCGGCGGTGTTGGCCGAGCAGTTGGTCGGACCGGTCACAGTGGTGCCGGCTGGAGCTGCGTATGCGATTGACGAGGCCACTGTCTGCCCGGTGTTGCCCAGCGTGCAGCTGATCCACGCCAGTGCGGGTACCGCCGCGGGGCTCGACGTGTTGCAAGCCGTGAGCGTCAGTGCGGACGGGGTGGCCGCCACGTCGCCCGCCTGCTGCGCCGCCTTGGTCACCACCGTCTTGCGCAGCAGGCCGATCAGCCACGGGCCGCTGAGGTTGTCGTAGGTGTTGATCGTCGTGGCCGTGAAGCTGTCGCCGCCGCCGCCGCCGCTCACCGTCTCGCTGCTCGACGTGATGTTGCCGAAGATGTCGATGCCGTTCGGGTTGACCTGCGTCGTGCGGGTCACCATCGGCGAGTTGTCCAGGTCGCGGGTGGCGCTCGTGCTGCTGCTCGCATAGGTGAACAACGCGCCGCCGGTGGTCGCGAACGATGCGGGCGTGGTGTCGCTCTGGCTCAGCACGACGCCGTTGGCCTGCGTCGCCTTGACCTGCACCGGCATGCCGATGAACGGATCTTCCTGGCGGAAGCGGCTCAGCGTGGTCACGCCGGTGGAGGCGTCGGTCGATTCGATCGTCTCGAAGCCGGCCGAACCCAGGCCCTGCAGGTTGCTGCGCAGGCCCCGGTAGCGGTAGTCGGTGGTGAGCCAGCCGCCCTGGCCGTTGGCCACGCGGCGCTGCGCCACCAGCGGCGGGCCGCTGACGACATTGCGCAACGGCCAGGCCACATCGGCGCCGCGGGTGTAGACGCTGGTGTCGTCCATGCGCTTGTAGCTGAACTGCGTCTGCTGGCCTTCGCCATCGGTCACCGATTCCACCAGGTCGCTGCTGCCGCCGTTGCCTGTCAGGGCCACGAACCAGCTGCCCGAGGAGTTGCTCGTTGCAACGTAGTAGGCCCGGTCCGGGATGCCATCGCCGTTGAAATCGCCGACGTAGCTGGCTGTCGAGGCGAGGGGCGCCACCGGCGTCCATGGGCGACAAGCAATGTTGATGCTGCCGCCGTAGGTATCGCCGACTTGATACGGCGCGCTCTCGCCGAGCTGGCAAACCCCGGTGCTGCGGGCGGCATCGATGCGGCCGTCTCCGTCGTAGTCGCCGACGTTCGAGAATCCGCCCGTGCCCTGCAAGTCCAGGATCGGCGAGCACGACAGCGCCACGCCGGTCGAGCGGCACACCTTGGCCGAGCTGACACCGTTGCTCGTGTGCGACTCCAGCACATCGCTGTAGCTGTCGTACGGGTCGCCATTCTGGTCGGCCAGCCGGGTCGTTCCCGGGTCGGGAACCGGTGGCAGAAAGAAGTCGGTGGCGCGCATCCCCACGGGCTGCACCAACCCAAGGTCGGTCGACAGGAACACGCGTGCGTTGCTCAGCAACCCCGATACCTTCTCCACGACGAGTAAATCCGTGCGGCCATCGCCATTGAAATCCCCCGTCACGCGCTTGACGTTCGGCCCGGTCTCCCAATCGGTCTCGATGGCCCCGATGAAGTCGACGGCGTCTATGACGCTGCAGCCGCCACTTCCCACCGCCAGGCACAGCTTGGTCCCGCCCTTGTCCTGGCGGCGGTCGAGCACGATGACGTCGTCGCGCCCATCACCATTGAAGTCACCCACCAGGTTGCCGTTGACGCCCGAGGATTGGGCCGTCCAGGGCGTGCACGAGAACGAGCTGCCGGTGGACAGGCAGATGATCCAGTTGGGCTGGCCGGTTTGAGGCACCACGGCGATGTCCGTGCGCCCGTCGCCGTTGAAATCCCCCTGCATCACCGGCAACGAGCCGGTGATCGAGCTGACATTGACGCCCGGCCCGGCCCAGGCTTGGCAGTCGAAGCTCGTGCGCCGCGACAGGCACATGCGCCAGGTGCCGTTGCCCTCCGAGCGCGCGAGGTCCATCGCCCCATCGCCATCGAAGTCGCCCATCAGCACTTGCGTCTGCGTCTGCTGCGTCTTGTTGCCGAATTGCAGGTTGTTCGGAATCAGCTCCTGCAGTTGCGGCACCGGGCCGCCCCAGTTGCCGCTGCCGGCCGCCGCGAAGGTCTCTGCCGCGCTGTCGCGCACCGTCCACGCGAAGCGCGTGGCCGGCAGGCAGTTGCCCGCGCCGTCGCAATCGCTGATCGCGTCGACCAAGCTGCGCCCATTGATGGGATTGATCTTGTAGGCCACCCGGTAGTCGCGCACCAGCGTGCCGCCGCTGCCATCGGCCGCGGTGTCGATGCGCGTCTGGATCGCCGTGAGCCGCTGCGTGCGACTCAGCAGGCTGCCCGCCACGTAGCCCTGCCACGGATCGGGCCGGGTCTCATAGATGAAGTTCACCGCGTTATACGGCACCAGCCCGGTGCTGTCGTTGCCGGTGTAGCGGATGCGCGTCGGCACCATCTCGCCGAGCGCGCTGTTCTTGGCGT
>NZ_JBFULV010000126.1:0-17050 GCF_054049715.1 Rhizobacter sp. P5_C2
GGGGCAGGTGCCGGTGCGGGGGCAGGTGCCGGCGCGGGGGCAGGCGCCGGCGCGGGGGCAGGCGCCGGCGCGGGAGCGGGAGCGGGAGCGGGTGCAGGCGTGTTGTCCAGCGCCAGGCGGAACGCCTGTTGCGCGTTGCCGGTCGTGCAGGTCGCCAGCGAGAACTCGGTGACGGCCACGCGGGTCGGTGCGGTCAGGCAGAGCTTGCCGTCATAGCTGGCCACTTGCGCGAGGGTCGTGCCCAGCGCGGCCAGGCGGAACTGCTGCGCCTTGCGGCCATTGCAGTTGTCGAGGTCGACGAACGCGCCCGACTTGCTGCCGCGCGCGGTCACGCACAGTCCCGAAGCCGGGTTCTTGATCAGCACCAGGTTGCTCGCGCTGTCGGACGACACCGGCATGAACTGGAACTTCTGCGCCGCGCCGGCATTGCAGGCGGCCAGCCGGATGTCCCAGCTCGAGGTCACCGTCTCGGTGCAGGCACCGAGCTTGTCGGCCACCAGCGTGCCGACCGTGGTCGTCAGCTTCTTCGGGCCTGCCGCCGCAGCCGCCTCGATCGTGCGCTGGCCCTGGGCATCGGCCAGGTCATCGGCGGCCGAGTTGTCGGCGTCGTTGCCGCCGCAGGCGGCGAGCAGGACGGCACTGGAGCAAGCCAGGCCGAGCATCATCTTGTTCATCGTTGGTTCCTTGTTGATCAGTGCGTCCGGAACGCACGCTCCACAGCAGGAACCCAGTACACATCACGCCCCCTCGCGTGTATATGCGCAAGGGGACAACAAACGTGAGCAACGGTCACATCGCGCCGTCGCGCGGCATGGCCAGGTGCGACAGGCAGATCTCGTAGAGCGCGCCGACCAGGTCGGTCTGCGTGACCATGCCGACCAGCTTGCGTTGCGCGTCGACCACCGGGATGTGGTGCAGCCCGACGTCGGCCATCAACGGCACCAGTTCGACCGCG
This sequence comes from Rhizobacter sp. P5_C2, assembly GCF_054049715.1. Classification (NCBI taxonomy): domain Bacteria; kingdom Pseudomonadati; phylum Pseudomonadota; class Betaproteobacteria; order Burkholderiales; family Sphaerotilaceae; genus Rhizobacter; species Rhizobacter sp. P5_C2. Next base: position 956 of record NZ_JBFULV010000126.1, read on the forward strand.
GGGGTCGACGCGAAGGCGGTCTTCACCGGCGCGGTCATGATCTGCCCGACCACTTCATGCCGGTCCGAATGCGAGTTCGTGTTGCGCGCCAGGAAGGCGCGCAGCCGCCGCGCGATGTCGCGGCGGTCGTGCAGCTCGACTTGCGCCAGGAAATCCGATCGCGTGACGATGCCGATCACCTGCCGCGCCCGGTTGACCACCGGCAGCGCTTGCACCGCGTGCTGGTGCATCAGGTTCCAGGCCACGTCGAGCTCGGTCGCGAACTCGACGGTCAGCACGTCCTTCGACATCACGTCCTCGCAGCGCGCCTCGCCGAAGCGCCGCCGGAACGCCTGCATCTCGGTCTGGTGGAACAGCGATTCGAGGTCGTCGATGCCGATGTCGAGCACCTGGTCGTAGTCCTTCAGTGCCGCCTGCAGGTCGGCCGGTGTGAAGCCGAGCCGCTCGGTGGGCGGCCCGTCGGTCGTGCGGTGCACGTGCGACGCGTCGGCCTGCTGCGCATGCGGATAGCGGCGGCCCGTCGCGTTGTTGAAGAGCAGCGCGACACCGAGCAGCAGCAACGAATTGAGCGCGACCGGTGTCAGCACGAAGCCGTAGCCCGCGGCGTGCACGGTCGGCCCGCCGAGCACCGCCGTCAGCGCGACCGCGCCGCTCGGCGGGTGCAGGCAGCGCAGCGCGAACATCGCGGCGATCGCCAGGCAGATGGCCAATGCCGCCGCCAGCGACGGCGTCTCGATCAGCCGCGCGCACCCGACGCCGATCACTGCCGACACGATGTTGCCGCCCAGAATGGACCACGGCTGGGCCAAGGGGCTCGCAGGCACCGCGAACAGCAACACCGCCGATGCGCCCATCGGCGCGATCAGCGCGATGGCGCCAGGCGAGCCCTGCAGAACGAAGGCACTGAGCAGCCCGGTGGCCGCGATGCCCAGCAGCGCGCCGACCACGGCGCGGAGTCGCTCGCGACCGCTCACTGCGGCGCGCGCAGGAAGCCACGCACGCATCCAGGGAAGCAGCAAGGAATTCATCGGCGGTCGGCAAGGTCCGTTCAGATCGGAACCTCGGATTGTCGGCGAACACGCTGCGCCGGACCGCCCCGGATCAGCGCCGCATCAAGGCCGCCAGGTCAGCGTCGTCTTCGTGTTGATGTCGGTGGCCGAGCCGATGGTGGACGTCGCGTCGACGAACCCGGAGCGGTTGCCCGCACTGAGGTTGAGCCCCGCGCCACGGTACTCGACATCGCCATGCAGGTTCAGCGTGCCCGACGCGCCCTGCCCGGTCTCGAAGAAGCCCAGCGGGTAGAACGTGGTGCGCACCTCGGCCGCACCCGAGACCGTGAAGGCCGTGTTGCCCGAACCGAGCACGCTGAGCCCGCCGACGATGCCGCCGCTGACCGTGCCCTTGCTGACGATGGCCTGGTCTTCAATGCGCGCGGTGCCGCTGGCGCTGCCGCCCGGCAGGATGGTCGCGTACGGGCCGACGTACACCGTGGTCGGCGTGCTGGTGGGCGCGCAGCCGCCACCATTCGAATGGCGGGCCGTGCCCGACGGGCACGCATCGCGCTGCCCGTTCTGGAAGCCCTGCGGCCACGCGTTCGCCAGCTCGATCATGTACGGGTAGCGCCAGACCGTCTCGTACGCCTGGTCCCACACCACCGTCTTGAACACCGACGGCGTCGCGCTCACCACCAGGAACAGCGGCTCGCCGGCGTTCACCTTGAAGGTCAGGTCCGCGTCCAGCCCCTTCTGCAGCCCGCTGTAGCGCGCCGACGTGAACTGCGTGTTGGTGGCGACGAGGCCCCAGCGGAAGTCGGCGTCGGAACCGCTCTGGTTGACGCCGCGGAACTTCACCGTCACGGTCGTCGATCCGTTGGTCGGGTACAGCCGCACGACGTTGTAGCCGAAGCGCTGCGGTGCGCCGTAGAACGGCGACGCGAAGCGGCGGTTGGTCGCCCAGTTGCTGTCCAGCGCCTCCAGCGGCATCAGCCGGTGCAGGCGCTCCGCCCTGTCGGTCAGCGTGATGTTGCCGTAGGTGTTGCGGAAGGTGTCGGGCGTGGCCTTGTAGTCCCACACCACGTTGTGCATCGCCCAGTCGCCGATGAAGTCGTTGAGCTGCGGCAGCGTCCAGCCGCGCGACTTCTGGATGTTGGTCAGCGGGTCGGCGCCGGCCGTGGTCCAGATCTGCGTGACCGCGCCGGGGCCGTACTTGTCCTTCAGGAACTCCATGAACTGCCAGTTGCAGTAGCGGTCGCGCGTGGACCCGAGGTACAGGTGCGGCGCGTTCGGCAGCATCTCCGAGCAGTGCGCGTTGCCCTGGTACTCGGGCAGCTGGTGCGGCGTGAAGTTCGCGTGGCTCTCGAAGAGCCAGCCGCAGGTGTTCGACTGGTAGCACTCGAGGCCGCCGTTGTTGCCGGCCCAGGACTGCCAGCCGTGCGTGAACTCGTGCGTCAGGCCCCAGTGGTCCCTCAGCGCGGCCGGCGCGATCCACATGCCCAGGTGCAGGCCACGCGCGTTGTCGACCCAGGCGCCACCGGTCAGGCCCCAATCGGAATGGATGTGGATGGCCGGCTTGATCTTGTCCGTCTTGTTGAAGAACGGTTCGGGCATCAACAGGTTCGAGTTGAACAGGTTCTCCCAGACGGTGTTCTCGAGCGTGGTGGCCGCGAGGGTCAGGTCGGCGTCGGAGACGGTCTCGTCGGAATAGAACGCGAAGTGGGCCGACTCCTTGACGAGCTTGAAGCTGGCCTGCTCCGGGTTCGGGCCGCCGGCGCGCCAGGTGCCGGGCGTGACGGTGGGCTTCTCGGTGGTGCCGGGCGCGGCCCAGGTGGTCAGCGTGCTGCCTTGGTCGATCGCCGGAGTGGGGGCCGGAGCCGGAGCCGGTGCGGGCGTGGGAGCCTGAGCCGGAGCAGGAGCAGGCGTCGGTGCGGGTGCAGGAGCAGGGGCAGGTGCAGGCGCCGGAGCGGGTGCAGGAGCAGGCGTCGGTGCTGGGGCCGGCGCAGGGGTTGGGGCCGGCGCGGGCGCAGGGGTTGGTGCTGGTGCTGGTGCTGGGCTCGGTGCTGGTGCTGGTGCTGGGCTCGGTGCCGGTGCCGGCGCGGGAGCCGGTGCCGCCCCAACCGGCGCAGACGCCTCGTCGCCCGACGATCCGCCGCAGGCGGTCAAGCACAAGGACATCAGCAAGCTGCTGATCCCATGCGAACGGAGGGAAGCCTTTTTCATTCTGATCTTTCGCGGTCTCGAGCCAGTCCTCAAGGCAGCGCGATTCTGAGATGCACCCTGTGCGCAGGATTGACCGGCGAATGACGGAGATTTGCCGGTGTGCAACCAAACGTCAGCCACCGGCCGCAGGCCCTGCCCTCATCAAGCACGCAGCGGCCAGCGCCGCGCCATCGCGGCGTACAACACGATGCCGACCACCAACGCGGCCGCCGCCGCCGCCAGCGCCTGCTGGAAGCCTTGCGCCGGCGTCGCGCTGTGGTGCAGCAGCAGCGCCACCATCGGCGGCCCCGCGATCTGGCCGACACCGTAGGCGGCGGTCAGCAGGCCGGTGAAGCTGTCACCCGCAGCCGGCCATACGCGCCGCGCCTCTTGCAGCGCATAGAAGGTGATCGCAGTGAACGGCACGCCCAGCAGCAGGCTGCCCAGCGCAAAACCCGCCGCGCCCGGCCAGAACAGGCCCAGCGCGATCGCGGCGGCCTGCACCGCGTAGCAGCCGCCCAGCAACCAGCGGCGATCCCAGTGCGACGGCGTGCGGGTCGAGAGCACCGCACCGGCCGTGACCCCGGCGCCGAACATCGGCCAGAACAGGTCGGGCCAGGCGGAGCCGGCGGGCAGCACGGCCCGCGCGATCACCGGCAGGAAGGTGGCGGTGACGATGTAGCCCAGACCTGCCAGGCCGTATGCCGCCGTCAGCAGCGCACGCTCGGCACGCGGTGGCGCAGGTTGCGCAGCGGCAGCCGGCGCCGCCGTGCTGCGCGGCGCGGCAGCACCCTGCACCACCGGCCACACCAGCGCGCACAGCGCGGTGGCCAGCAGACCGAACACCGCCCAGCCGGCGGCCGCCCGCCACTCCAGCGCCACCATCGCGCTGGCCGACAGCCCGCTCAGCGTGATGCCCAGCCCCGGCCCGCAGAAGATCAGCCCGCCCATCGCCGGGCGGCCCAGCGCCACCAGCCGCCCCATGCACCAGCCCGACACGTTGACGAAGACCACCGCGCTCGCCACCCCGGCCACCAGCCGCAGCGCAGGCCAGCTGCCGCTGAAGGGCAGCGCCATGCCGAGTGCCAGCAACGCCGTGGCGACCAGCCCGCTACGCGCGAGTGCCGCGGCACCCGGCACCCTGCCGCTGCGCCGGGCCAGCCACGGCAGCGCCATGCAGGCCAGCGCGCCGAGCAGGTAGCCGACGTAGTTGGCAGTGGCCAGCCAGCTGCCGCCGGCCAGGTCGACCACGCCGTCGTGCAACATCATCGGCAGCAGCGGCGTGAAAGCGAAACGGCCGATGCCCATCGCCGAGGCCAGCGCCGCCATGCCGGCCAGGGCCACCAGCATCGGGCGGTCGCGCAGCGCGGTGGAAGCAACGGAAGAAGAAGACAGCTCGTGTTCCATGCGGTTGCCGCCGGGGTGGGCGGTGGTTTATCATCTTGTTTCGCGATTCTATTTTCAAAATCAATCTCGAAACAAGAATTCATGGACCTGGTGGCGCTGGAGATCTTTTGCACCGTGGCCCGCGAGGGCAGCGTGACCCGTGCGGCCGAGGTGCTGCAGCGTGCGCAGTCGAGCGTGACCACCCGGGTGCAGCAGCTCGAGGAAGACCTGGGCGTGACGCTCTTCCTGCGTGAAGGCCGGCGCATGGCGCTGACGGCCGAGGGCGAGACGCTGCAGGGCTACGCGATGCGGCTGCTGGCGCTGGCCGACGAAGCCCGGCAGGCGCTGCTGCCGGGTCGCCCGGGCGGCCGCCTGCGGCTGGGTTCGATGGAGAGCACCGCGGCAAGCCGCCTGCCCGGCCCGCTGGCCCGGCTGCATGCGCGCTGGCCCGACGTTCAACTGGAGCTGCGCACCGGGCCGACACGGGCGCTGGTCGATGCCGTGGCCGCCCATGCGATCGACTGCGCGCTGGTGGCGCTGCCGGCGCCCGGCATCGACGCCCTGCCCCCCGCGCTGGAGGCCGCGCCGGTCTTCACCGAATCGCCGCTGCTGGCGCTCCCGCCCGGGCACCCGCCGGTGCGCAGCGCGGCCGACCTGCAGGTCGCGACGCTGGCCGCCTTTGCGCCGGGCTGCACCTACCGGCAGATCGGCGAAACGTGGATGACGCGCGACGGCGCCGGCCCGCGCGTGCTGGAGCTGGCCTCGTACCACGCGATCCTGGCCTGCGTGGCCGGCGGCCACTGCGCGGGCGTGGTGCCGCGCTCGGTGCTGGCGCTGATGGCCGCGCCGCCGGCGCTGCGGCTGGTGCCGCTGCAGGACTGCGACACCGTGCTGCTGCAGCGGCGCGGCTACCGCTCGGCCGCGCTCGAGGCGCTGTGGGCCGAACTGGCCGCGGCGCGCTGAACGCCGATCGGCGATGCGCTAGCCGCGCCGCGCGGCCTCGATCGCGGCGACGTCGATCTTGCCCATCTTCATCATCGCTTCGAACACGCGCTTCGACACCGCGCGATCGGGGTCCGAGAGGGCCTCGATGAGCACGCGCGGGGTGATCTGCCACGACAGGCCCCACTTGTCCTTGCACCAGCCGCAGGCGCTTTCCTGGCCGCCGTTGCCGACGATCGCGTTCCACAGGCGATCGGTCTCGGCCTGGTCGTCGGTCGAGACCTGGAACGAGAACGCCTCGGTGTGCTTGAACATCGGCCCGCCGTTCAGGCCCAGGCACGGGATGCCCAGCACGGTGAATTCGACGGTCAGGATGTCGCCCTGCTTGCCGTCCGGAAAATCGCCCGGTGCGCGCGCCACCGTGCCGACCGCGCTGTCGGGAAAGACCTCGGCGTAGAAGCGCGCCGCCTCCAGGGCCGTGCCGTCGTACCAAAGACAGATCGTGTTCTTCGGGATCTTCTTGCTGGGCATGTTCATCTCCTGTGAAGGGGGCGGAAAGAATACTCGCCCCGGACGACGCGGCAACCCGCGTGCCCACTCAGCCCGCAGTGCGAATCGACCGGGCGCCCTTGAGCAATTTCCGGTCGCCGCGCCGGTACTCGCCCGGCGTGCAACCGACATCGCGCTGGAAGGTGCGGGTGAAGTTCGACAGGTCGGACCAGCCCGCTTCGTAGGCGACCGAGGTCACCGGCTGCGCCGTGTCGCGCAACAGCGCGATCGAGCGCAGCAGGCGGATGCGCATCAGGTACTGGTGCGGCGTGACACCGATGGAGCGCTTGAAGATGCGCATCAGGTGGAAGGTGCTCAGCCCGACCGCGGCGGCCACGTCGTCCAGCGTCAGCGGTTCTCCCGCGCGACGCTCGATGCAGTGCGCGGCAGCCAGCGCACGCTCGTCCTGCCGAGGCAGCGCCGCGGGCGCCGCGCCGTCGTCGAGCGCCCCGCGGACGATGCCGATCACCCTCAGCGCCGCTTCCTCGAGCGCGAAGCCCTCGCCGCCATCGACACCCAGCGAGCCCAGCAGCGCGGACACCCGGGGCGACGGCGGCAGCGCGGCACGGCCGAAGCGCAGGCTCGACCCCGCGAGGCCCAGGGCACTGAACACGTCGTCCAGCGCCCGCTCCGAGATCGACAGCACCACGCAGTCGTCGCCCAGCCCGTCGCCCTGTTCATGCGAACAGACGTAGCCTTCGCCGCGGTTGCCCAGCATCAGCCAGCCGGCGCCGAGCAGCGCGCGCCCGGCGCGGGTGCGGTAGCTCAAGGTGCCGCGCTCGACGAGCGTCACCGAGAACGCCTGGTGTTCCTCGTCGCGCGGCCGCTCATCCGCACCGGCGCGGCATTCGCAGCGCATCAGGTGCAGGCCGCATGCGCCGCGCAACGGGCGGTAGTTGCGGTCGGCATGGCGGTCGGCATTGCGGTCGGCCAACAGGCCTTCGGACAGAGCAGCAGACATGGCGTGCCGGCGTTGTGGATTCGCATCGATTCTAGGAGCCGGGCGACAGCAGTTTTTGCCAAGCCGGCCGCGCCGCCGCTGCCTACGCTGCGCACTCACCAACCCACCAGGAGCACACCCGTGTCCATCACCATCACCTCGAAAGAATTCGAAGCGCAACGCCAGTACGTCGACACGCCCTCCGGCCGCATCGCGTACGTGGCACAGGGCCGCGGCCCGGTCGCACTGTTCGTGCATGGCGTGCTGGTCAACGGCTACCTGTGGCGCCACCAGCTCGCCCACCTGGGCGCGACGCGGCGCTGCATCGCCGTCGACCTGCTCGGCCACGGCGCCACCGAGATTGATCCGGCGCAGGACGTGTCGTCAACCGCCAACGCGACGATGCTGGCGCAGTTTCTGGATGCACTGAAGATCAGCGCGGTCGACCTGGTGGGCAACGACAGCGGCGGCGGCATGGCGCTGATCTTCGCGGCCCACCATCCGCAACGCGTGCACAGCCTGACGCTGACCGATTGCGACACGCACGACAACTGGCCGCCCGAAGCGTTCAAGCCCTTTCTGGCGTTGTCCGCCTCCGGCGGCCTGCGCGGCGCTTTGGAAACCATGCTCGCCGACAAGAACTTCTACCGCTCGGCCAACGCGCTGGGCCCGGCGTATGAAGACGCGACGAAGGTGGAAGACGCCACCATCGAGATGTACCTGCGCACGCACCTGGCCAGCGAGCAGCGCACGAACGACCTGAAGCGCTTCCTGGCCGCCTTCGACTGCTCGCACACCGTGGCCGTCGAATCCCGGCTCAAGACGCTGCGGGCGCCGACCCTGATCGTGTGGGGCACCGATGACGTGTACTTCGACCTGAAGTGGTCGCACTGGCTGGCCGAGACGATCCCCGGCACGCGCAAGCGCGTGGAGTTCGCCGGCGCGCGGCTGTTCCTGCCGGAAGAGCGCTGGGCGGCGTTCAACGACGAACTGCGCGCGCATTGGCTGGCCAGCGAACGCTGAACTCGCAGGCCGAAGAACGGGTGGTAGGCTCCATGACCATCGGAGCCCACCATGAATTTCCGCCGCACTGCCGGAGCACCCTCGATGAGCACGACGAGGCGGGGCATCTTCATGCACATCCGCGACGTCATCCGGCGCAATCCGATCCTGCTTCCGGTGGCCTTCGTCGCGGCCTTGTCCACGGTGCTGATCGGCGAAAGCTCCTACTGGCAATCGACCGGTGTGCTGGAACAGCTCAGCGCGCTGCGATCGGGCAAGACGAGCCTGCAGGAGCTGCGCACGACGGCGCTCGACAGCCAGGCGGACATCCATCGCACGCTGCTGCTCAACCGGCTCGGCGCGGGCGCGTTGAGCGCCGCGGGCCTGGTGGTGCTGTTCATGTACCTGCGCCAGGGCCTGGCGCTCGAGCAGGAGAAGGAACGCATCAAGCAGGAGCTTCAGCGCGTGGTGCAGATCGAACGCGAGCGCCTCGAAGTCGAGGTGGCCCTGCGCACGGCCCAGCTCGTCAAGCTGACCCACCACATCGAGACGGCGCGTGAAGAAGAACGCGCCCGGCTGGCCCGCGACCTGCATGACGAGATGGGGGCGCTGCTCATCTCGGCCAAGCTCGATGCCGCACGCATCAAGCCCCGCCTGATCGAGAGCGCGCCCGAAGCGGTCGAGCGCCTGGCGCACCTGGTCGAGATGCTCAACAAGGGCATCGCGCTGAAGCACAACATCATCGAGAACCTGCGACCGTCGAGCCTGAGCAACCTGGGGCTGGCCGTCACGCTCGACATCCTGGTGCACGATTTTGCCGAGCGCTCCGGCATCAAGGTGCATTGCGCGCTGTCGGTGGTGCAGCTCGAGCCGGCCGCGGAGCTGGTGGTCTACCGCGTCGTGCAGGAAGCCGTCACGAACATCAGCAAGTACGCCAAGGCAACAAACCTCTGGGTCGACCTGGTGTCCAGCGACGGCGTGGTGGAGTTGACGGTGCGAGACGACGGCGTCGGCTTCGACACCAGCGCGCCGTCGACCTCGGCCTATGGCCTGCTCGGGATGCGCTTCCGCGTCGAAGCCGAGCACGGAACGCTCGTCGTGACGGCGGCACCGGGGCAAGGCACGACGATCCAGGTGCGCTTGCCGGAGCGTGTCATCGAGAGTTGACCGTTCTCATCGCGCGGCCCGCACGATCACCTTGCCGCGAGCGTGCCCTGCAGCGACCTGCTCCAACGCCGCGCGCGCGTCGTCGAGCGGGTGGATGGTGTCCAGCACGATCTGCAAGCGCTTGTCCTTGAACCACTGCAGGATCTTGTCCAGCGTGGTGGCGTCGTGGTTGAAGAACACGAACGACCCCTGTCGACGCCCCCGTGCCTGGATGGCGAAGTCGACGGTGCTCACCACGGCGCCGGTGGCCGAGAGCACCTGCCAGGAGCGTTCGAGCGTCTCGCCGCCGATCGTGTCGATGACCAGGTCCACCTCGCGCACCACGGCAGAGAAATCCTGGTGCTGGTAGTCGATCACTTCATCGGCGCCCAGTTCCTTGGCCAGGCCGACGTTGCGCGCTGAAGCGGTCGCTATGACATGCGCCTTCGCCCGCTTCGCAAATTGCACCGCGAAGCTGCCGACACCCCCCGCGGCCGCATGGATCAGCACGCGCTGACCCGCCTGCAAACCGCCCTCGCCGAACAGCGCCCGCCAAGCCGTGCCCGCAGCGGTCGGCAACGCCGCGGCTTGTTCGAAGCTCATGTCGGCCGGCATCGGACTCAAGGCCTGGACGGGGATGATCGCGGTCTGCGCAAACGCGCCGCCGACCGTCGGCTCCAGCCGACCCACGACGCGGTCGCCAGGCTTGAACCGGTCGACACCCGGGCCGGCTTGCTCCACCACGCCGGCCAGATCGGTCCCCAGCGTGTAGGGCAGGTTCACCGGAAAGACCTGCTGCATGTGGCCGGCCAGCATCTTCAGGTCCAGCGGATTCACGCTGGCCGCTTCGATGCGGACGGACACCTGCCCTGGACCCGGACCGGCCAACGGGATGTTCTCGAGCACGGACTGGCTCGGATGGCCGAATGCGTGAATGCGAAGTGCTTTCATGGTGGATGCTCCCTGAGGCCTCAGTCGTTGCCGAAGGCGGGAAATTCGCCGAGCTGCAGGAACAACCCGAACCAGTCCTCCAGGTGCCAGGTGCGCTTGATTCGCGTGCCCTCGAATTCATGGAACTCGTGGATGCGGAAGCTGACCTTCCTGCCGGTCGCGGCAATGCCGAACAGGGGCCCGCGGTGGGTGCCGGTGATCTCGGCACGAACCGCGGCGCGGTCTTCGCCCATCAGGATGTCGTGGACCGCGATGTGCACGTCGGGCAGCGCCGCCACGACGCTGCGGATGATCGGCTTCAGACCCTCCGGCCCCGGACCCTGGCCGGGGGCCAGCGGGATGTCGTCCCAGTCGGCCGTGACGGCGAGATCCATCAGGTCGGGATCGTGGTCGCTGAAGGCCCGGTACAGCAGCTCGACGGCGTGGCGCCGAGCCTGGTCGTGGGAGTCGTGGGAGTCGTGGGAGATAGGGTTCGAGCTGCTCATGTTGAAGACCCTCTGAGGGCCGTCCGTGAAGTGATGAGCGAAGTCTCGGTGTCGGTCTATCATCTGTCCAACAAATGGCTTGTATATATGAGTATTTGATTCATGGATTTTCATGGCATCGACCTGAACCTGCTGGCGGCCTTTGATGCGCTGATGGACGAGCGCAACGTGACCCGCGCGGCGGTGCGCGTGGGCGTCAGCCAACCGGCGATGAGTGCCGCGCTGTCGCGCCTGCGATCGCTGTTCGACGATCCGCTGTTCCTGCGCAGTGCGGAAGGCCTGTTGCCGACGCCGCGTGCCAGGGATCTCGCCGGACCGGTGTCGACGGCATTGCGGCAGTTGGAGCTCGTGCTGGTGAAAAAGCCCGAGTTCGCCCCGGCCGAGGCGGTACTGGATTTCACCGTCGGCTTGTCGGATTACCCGGCCTTCGTGCTGTTGCCGGCGTTGGTGAATGCGCTGGAGAAGAAGGCCCCCGGCGTATCGCTGCGCGTGCACAGTTTCTCGAGCCGGGACAGTGCCGTCGACCTGCTCGACGCCGGCACCATCGACGCGGCCGTCGGCGTCCCACCCACCCAGGCGGAAAGCAGGATCCTGACGCGTCCCATCCTGCGCGACGAGTTCGTCACGATCGTTCGCCGCGACCACCCGAGCGCCCGGCGCGGCATGAGCATGAAGGCCTTCCTGTCGCTGTCTCACGTGCTCGTCTCCCCGGAGGGAGACCGCCATGGGCTGGTGGACGAAGCCCTTGCCCAGGTGGGCAAGCGCCGCAGGCTGGCGCTGACCTTGCCTCAGATGTTCGCGGCACCGGCCGTGGTCGCCCGGACCGACATGACGGCCACGGTCATGAAGCGCGTGGCCCTGCACTCGGCGGCGCGTCGCAACCTGGCCCTGTTCCCGCCGCCGGTCGCGTTGCCCGAGGTGGTCTTCGACCTCCTCTGGCACCGGCGCAACGACACGCATCCGGCCCAGATGTGGCTCAGAGGACTTCTGGAGTCACTCGCGCAGACGCTGTGAACAGGCGCCGGGCGGTGGACGACTACTTCGCCGCCCCGACGATCAGCCGCGCGAGCTTCTGGTACTCGCCACCGAAGTGGTGGTCGCCCTTCATCAGCAGCACGCGTGCATGCGCCGGCGCGAGCTTCGGGCACAGCGAATCGCGCTCGCGGTCGCCCTGCACGCACAAGGTGTCGGCGGCCGACAGCCGGCGCGCCTCCGGCAGGATCGGCTTGTCGCCGCTCGGGCCCAGCCAGTTGCTGAAGTGGAATTCGAACGACGCCTGTTGCGCCAGCCCCAGCAACGCGGTGAGCCGCACCGTCGCGCGCGTCGCGGCCGGCAGCCGGTTGACGGCGAACGGCAGCACGTCGGCGCCCTGCGAGTAGCCGATCAGGATCACCTCGGAGCGCTGCCAGCGCGCCGCGTAGTAGCGGATCAGCCGGTCCAGATCGGCGGCCAGTCCTTCGGGCGTGCGGGCCTTCCAGAAGTAGCGCAGCGAATCGAAGCCGGCCACTGGTATGCCCTGCGCCGCGAGCGCGGCCGCCAGTTCCTTGTCGATGCCAGCCCAGCCGCCGTCACCGGACAGCAGCACCGCAAAGCGCTTGCCGGCACCGGCCACCGGCACCTCGACCATCGGCAGGTCGGCCAGTTGCTCGGGCGCGGGCGGCTCCGCCGGTGATGTCGTTAGCTGTGCCGCGGTGAGCTGCGCATAGGCCGTCGCGAACGCGTTGGGGCCATCGGCGACCCAGCGTGCCTTCGGCACCTGTTGCACGAAGGCCTGCACGCTGTCGGCCGAGCATGCGGCGCCCGGCACCGCGGCCCATGGGGTGGCCAGCGTCGTCGCGGGCAGCAGGTCGAAGCCGGCGGCATTGGACACGCCGGCAGCCGTCCACCGCAGCCCGTTCGTCGCGCACAGCGGCGTCTTCAACGCCAACCTCGGGCAGAACCCGACCGACAGCGCCGACGAGAAGCTCCCCGCCGGCGCCTGCGCCAACACGCCATACGCGAACGGCGCCGCCGCACCGGTACCCACCAGCATCGGCAGCCGGTAACCCGGCACCTGCTCGTAGGCCTGCAGGTGGCGCGACAGGTTCTCGAAGGCACCGGCTGCATAGGTGCAGGTGCCGTCCTGCTTCTCCAGCCGCTTGTAGAACGGCGCCAGCGGCACGGCGGCCACCAGCGCGCCGCCGTCCACCATGCGGTCGATGGCCTGCTGCTCGGTGGCATCGGGCGCATCGTTGGCCGACAGCATGAACACGAACTGCTGCACCGTGCCCGCCGGCTTGAACAAGCGCACGTCGTTGAACAGGCCGTGCGCCACCGTGCCGGGCGCCGTCTGCATCGGCTTCGGCCGCGCCTGGGCGTGGCAGGGCGCCGCGGCCTGCGCGAGCAGCAGGCCGGCCCCGATCGCGAGGATTCGCTTCATCGGCCGATCGCTCCCTTGATGCCGCCGCCGATCAGCGCGGCCACGTCGGCCAGGATGAACACCGGCGCCAGCCCGGGCGGCGCGGCCAGGTAGCGTGCCTCCCAGTCGGGCTCGAACTTGTCCTTGAAGTTGTGCAGCCCGCGGAAGTTGTAGAAGCGGTCGCCGTGCTCGAACAACAGCCGCCCGAGCCGCTGCCAGCGCGGCGCGCGGCGGCGCTCGGCCATACCGGCCATCGGCGACATGCCGAGCCCGAAGCGCTCGTAGCCCTCGGCTTGCAGGTGCAGCATGATCTTCGCGAACAGGAAATCCATCGTGCCGGGCGGTGCGTCGGGCAGGTGGCGCATCAGGTCGAGGCTCGCATCCTTGCGGGCATCGGTGGTCAGCAGGTTGGCGAACGCCAGGACGCGGTCCTCGCGCCGCACGATCGCCACCGGCAGCCGCTGCACGTAGTCGGCATCGAAGCGCCCGACCGAGAAGCTCTTCTCGCGGCCGCGCTGCTCGGCCAGCCAGGCGTCGGAGACCTGCTTCAGCTGCGGCAGCAGCGCCGCCACGCCATCGGCCGGCACCACCTCGAACACCAGCCCCTCGCGCTCGCCGCGGTTCACGCCGGTGCGCAGGTTGGCGCGCTTCGCGCCCTTCAGGCTGAAATCGGGCAGCGGCACGTTGGCGTACTCGCCGAGCTTCAGCGCGTGCAGGCCGCAATCGAGGTACAGCGGCAGCGTGGCCGGGCGCACCTGGTAGAACGCGGCGCGCCCGCCGTGGTCGTTGGCCCGCTCGATGAACTGCCACACCAGGTCGGGCCATTCGCGCGCGTCGCCGAACGGGCCGTACAGCGAGACCCACGAGCGCCCCTGCTTGCCGAACATCAGGAAGCTGCGGCCGGACGGCGAGAACATCAGGTGCTTGTCGCCGACCAGCACATGGCAGCCGTCGGACGACGGGTTGGCGCGCACGATCGCGGCGGCCCGCTCGATCTCCTCGGGCGTCGTGACGGCCACGTCGCCGGCCGGCGGCCGCAGCAGCTGCCACAGGCCGTAGGCCAGCGCGATCAGCGCGACGCCGGTCAGCGCGCGCAGCGAACGCGGCGCCTGGCCGTCGAGCTCGAACTGCCACCACAGCCGGTTGCTGTAGCCGACCTCGCGGTACGCGAAGAACAGCACCCACACGCAGGCGAGCAGCACGCCGCCGAGCGCCAGCAGCCACTCGGGCTCGAGGCGTTGCGAGAACAGCGACGAGCGCCGGTCGAACTGGTTGCGCGAGATGATCAGCAGCAGCGCCAGCGTGCTCAGCATCGCGGCCTCGGTGACCGCGATGCCCTTGGGCAGCGCCAGCACCGCGGCGATCAGCGACAACACCAGGGCGCCCCACCAGGCGGCGTCGAGCTGGTGCAGCAGCCCGCGCGCCACCAGCAGCAGGCCCAGCCCGGCCACGCTGCCCAGGAAGTGCGATGCCTCGATCAGCGGCAGCGGCACGTGCAGGTGCGCGAGGATCTCGCGCGCGTCTTCGGTGAATGGCGTCACGCCGGAGACCATCAGCCAGAGCCCGGCGACCAGCGTCAGCGCGGCCATCAGCCGCGGGCTCAGGTGCACCGCCATGCGGCCGACCGGCGCGGCGACGCCGGAGCGCAGCTCGTAGGTCGCCAGCATGCCGGTGGCCAGCACCAGCGGCAGCACGTAGTAGATGCCGCGGTTGAGCAGCAAGGCGCCCAGCATCACGTCGCTGGGCACGCTGCCGCCGCTGGCCAGCAGCATCACCGCCTCGAACACGCCGACGCCGCCCGGCACGTGGCTGATGATGCCGGCGGTGACGGCGATGGCATAGAACGCGATGAAGGTCGGCAGCGCGAGGTGCTGGCCCGGCAGCAGGAACCACAAGGCCGCGGCCGAAGCGCACAGCTCGAGCGCCGAGATCACCAGCTGGCGCAGTGCGAGTTCGGCGGTCGGCAGGCGCATGCTCCAGCGGCCGATGCGCAGGCCGCGGCGCTTCGTGCACAGCCAGATGAAGCCGGCCAGCCCGACCAGCAACACCGCCGACAGCAGGCGCAGCAGCAGCGGCGGGGTGTGCAGCAGGCCGCCGACCTCGTCGGCGCCCCACAGCAGGCCGAGCGCACCGAACGCCGCCATGCCGAGCCCGAAGGCGACTGCATTGAACGCGATCACCTTGCCGATCTGCGAGGGCTCCAGCCCGGCCGCGGTGTACAGCCGCATGCGCACCGCGCCACCCGACAGCGGCCCGAGCCCGATCGTGTTGGACAGCGCATAGGCGACGAACGAGGTCAGCAGCACGGTGGCCCGCGCGACCCGTGCACCGGCGTACTGCAGCGACGAGCTGTCGTAGCCGGTGAGCGCGAGGTAGCTGAGCGCGGTGGCGATCAGCGCGAGGCCGATGCTCGAGGCCGGCGTGGTGGCCACCGCCGCCATCACCGCGCTGTAGTGCACCTGCAGCAGCAGCTGGCGCAGCGCGAGGCCGACGGCCAGCGCGAGGCCGAGCGCGATGGCGCCCAGCAGCCAGGGTCGCAGCCGCGGCCACCGGTCGCCCCACAGGGCCAGCGCAGACTTGGGAAGAACGAGGGTGGGGTCCAGCGAGGACTCGGACACGGTTCGAAAAATGCGCGGTGGTGGAGACGCGGCTATTGGATCGCGTTTTCTGCCTCGCGGGCACAAACCATTACCACTTTCATCCCTCAAGTGGTACTCAAATGGTATTGCAGCGGCTAGAGTCCCGATCGCCGTACCGACCCGCCCACTCGGAGACCCTCCATGTCCGTCCACAGCCCCTTTTCCAGTCCGCGTTCGAACCAGATGCGCTTGCTCAGCGCCTTCGCCGCGGTCCTCGTCACCGCCACGGCCCAGGCCGCCAGCTACCCCGCCTGGAAGGCCGACACCTTCTACGCCGCCGGGTCGCTGGTGACCTACAACGGCCGCAACTACCGGGCGACGGTGGCGCAGACCGACTACGCGAGCACCGGCTGGAACCCGACGACCACCAGCCTGTGGACCGACATCGGAGCAGCCGACGGCCCGGCTCCCGCACCTGCCCCCGCGCCGACCCCTGCGCCTGCGCCGGCCCCCGCACCAACGC
>NZ_JBFULV010000127.1:0-16557 GCF_054049715.1 Rhizobacter sp. P5_C2
GCGTGACGCCGGGCTGCTGCGGCTGCTGCGGCGCTTGCTGCGGCTGTTGCGCTGCCACCRGTGCCTGCGGCTGCTGCCCCGGCGCGTTGGGCCGTTCCGGCCGCCCCCAGCCGCCTTCGCCGCGGCCGTTGTTGTCCCCGCGGCCGGCGTTGTTGCCGGCACCGTTGTTGCCAGGCCCGTTGTTGTCTCCGCGCACGAGGCTGTCGCCACGGCCCCCGTTGTTCTCGCGACGCCCCGGCGGCGGCGGCACCGGCTGCTGCGGGTTCGGCGCGAAGCTGACGCGCCCGGTGCGCGGATCCTCGACGCGGCGCCCGCCGGCCTCGCCGCGCGCCGGCATCGGCATCGGGACCGGCGCATCGACGCGCGGCCGCTCGCGGCCCATGTCGCGCAGCACGCGGTCGTTGACGCGCGTCATCGCCGGTGCCACCGGCTGGCGGCGCTCCATCACCACGGAAGGCACCACCGTCACCGCGTGCGGCATGCCGCGGTTGACGTAGTGCGTCTGCTGCACCACCGTCCCCGGGCTGTTGATGATGTTCGTGACGTTGGTGATGTTGGTCACGTGCGTCACGTTGACGTTGCGGATGTAGCGCGGGCTGACGCGGTAGCCCGGCACGTAGACCTCGCGCGGAGCGAGCGGGAACCAGCCGACCGACGGCGAGTTGCCGACCGAGATCGACAGGCTCAGGTTCGGCCCGCCCACCCAGGCCACCAGCGCGGGTGCGTACACCGGCCGCGCGATGTAGGTGCCCGGGGTCCAGCACCAGGCGTTGCGGTGCCACATCCAGCGGCCGTAGTGGAACGGCGCGAAGCCCCATGGCGCGTCGTCGACCCAGGTCCAGCCCCACGGATTCACCCAGGCCCAGTGGCCCATGCGGTACGGTGCCCAGTCCGGCGCGACGTTGCGAGGGATCCAGATCGCGCCGTAGTCGGGGCTCTGCTCCCAGCGGCCGTAGCGGTCCAGGTCTTCGACGCCGGTCATCTCGGGCGAGACGTAGCGCGTCGAGACGCTGCGCTCATCGCGCTGGTCGAGCGAGGTCACCCAGTCGGAGAACGGGTCGCGCACCGGATCGGTAATGCTGTACTGCGTCGGCGCCTCGGGCTTGTCGCGCCAGAACTCGGCGCGCTGGTTGGGCATCACGGTCAGCGCGGTGCGGTCGCCTTCGAACTGCGCCTGGCCGCTCACCACGGTGACCTGGCTGGTGTCGTCGATGCGGTCGAAGCGGTAGCTGCCGGTGCGGTCGGTGCGGAAGCGCCCTTCGCCGGTGGCCACGCCGAATTCATTGGCCGATTCGCGGGTGCGCAGGCGGGCCGACAGGCTGCCGCTGAGCAGTTGCAGGCTCAGGTGGTTGTCGTCGAGCTGCAGCACCTCGAGCTCAGTGTTGGCGGCGATGCGCAGCGTGGTGGAGCCGATGCGGATCTCGGCTCGGCCGTCTTTCTCAGTCGACAGGCGATCGCCGGTGGTGACGGGGCGGTTGCGCGCCGCGGCGATCCATTCGGCGCTCTCGGGGGCGTAGACCCAGACGGCGCCATCGACTTCCGAGAGCCGGCCGACGCGGCCCGGCGGGTCTTCGTCGGCGGCTCGCGCGGGCTGCGCGAACAGGGCCAGCAGCGAGATCAGCATCAAGCCGATCAAGAGTGGCATGACCCTCAGGCCCGGCCAGGGTGCAGGCCGGGCGCCCATGCGGGCGGATGTAGCGTTTCGGGTGCTGTTCGGCACGGCGAGCTCCTCACGTTGCATGGTCACGGTCTCGTGGGACCGTGCGGAACCGGTGAGGTTCCGGGACACACAACGTGTCAGAAGGCTTCACGGCTGACCGCAGAAACCTTTCTTCGCAAAAGTCCGCGAAGGGCTCGATCCCTCATCGCTCAGTCGTCGTCGTTCGGATCGAGGTCCGGGAACAGCACGCTGGTGAACCCGAATTTGCTGAAATCCTCGATCCGTGTGGGATAGAGCTTGCCGATCAGGTGATCGCATTCATGCTGCACGACGCGGGCATGAAAGCCCTCGGCCTCGCGGTCGATCAGCTGGCCCTGCGGATCGAGCCCGGTGTAGCGGATGCGCGCGTAGCGCGGCACGACGCCGCGCAGCCCCGGCACCGACAGGCAGCCTTCCCAGCCCTCTTCCCGCTCGTCCGACAGCGGCACGATCGTGGGATTGATCAGCACCGTCTCCGGCACCGCGGGGGCATCGGGATAGCGGGCGTTGTTCTTGAAGCCGAAGATCACCAGTTGCAGGTCGACGCCGATCTGCGGTGCCGCCAGCCCGGCGCCGTTGGCATCGTGCATCGTGTCGAACATGTCGTCGATCAGCTGCTGCAGCTCGCGGCTGCCGAGCTGCTCGCGCGGCACCGGCGGCGCAACCCGCAGCAACCGGG
This sequence comes from Rhizobacter sp. P5_C2, assembly GCF_054049715.1. Classification (NCBI taxonomy): domain Bacteria; kingdom Pseudomonadati; phylum Pseudomonadota; class Betaproteobacteria; order Burkholderiales; family Sphaerotilaceae; genus Rhizobacter; species Rhizobacter sp. P5_C2. Next base: position 2,379 of record NZ_JBFULV010000127.1, read on the forward strand.
GGTCGCCCATCTTGAGGATCTCTCGCACGGTCATCGTTCAGCGTCCTTTGCAAAGTCGTCGCACCGAGCGCGCATTGTCGTGAATCGGACGTTGCCTTGCCGGCGTGTGCTATTTTCGGGCCGCTCCCGCGACACCCTCGATGGCCCTCCTCCGCCTCCTTCGCCTTGCCCTGCTCGTCGGGTCGGTCCTGCTGACCCCGCAGCTGCGGCTCGCGCATGCGCTGTCGCACGGGTTGCCGACGCCTGCGCACGGGCAGGCGGGCAAGGAGCGGCAGACCCAAGCCGACCCCGTCTGCGACGCCTGCCTCGCGTTCGCCCAACTCGACGCCGCGATGCCGGCGCACTTCGACTGGACAACCTCTGCCGGCGCGGCTCCGCTGGCTGCACCCTTGCCGGCCGGCGCCTGGGATGGCGCCACGCCGATCGCCACCCGCGCCCGCGGGCCGCCGACGCTGCACGCCTGATCCGTCGCCTTCCGCAGCCGGCACGCCTTTCGGGCGCATGCCGGCACCAGATCATTTGCAGACCCGTCTGCAGGACGCACCCCATGCACCTCCACCGCACCTGGGCCGCCGGCCTGGGCTCCTCGCTGGGCCTGGCCGCCGCACTGGCCTGGCCCCCGAACGCGCTCGCCGACCCGGCTTCCGACGTCGATCAGCTGAAGAAAGACATCGCCGACCTGCGCCAGTCCTACGAGGCCCGCCTGCAGGCGCTGGAGCAGAAGCTGCAGCAACTGCAGCAGGCCGCGCCCGCCACGGCACCGACGGCCGAAGCGCCACCATCCGCCGCGGCACCGGCCGCCGCCGCAGCCACCTCGGCCTCGGCCTTCAACCCGGCGATCTCGCTGATCCTCAACGGCACCTACGCCAACCTGTCGCAGGACCCGGCGCGCTACCGCATTCAGGGCTTCATGCCTTCGGGCGGAGAGGTCGGGCCCGGCAAGCGCAGCTTCCAGCTCGGCGAATCCGAACTCGGCTTCGCCGCGACCATCGACCCCACCTTCAGCGGCCACCTGACCTTTTCACTGACGGGCGACGACAGCGTCAGCGTCGAGGAGGCGGTGTTCGAGCGCCAGGGCCTGTTCGACGGCGCCACGCTGAAGGGCGGGCGCTTCCTGTCGTCGATCGGCTACCTGAACAGCCAGCATGCGCATGCCTGGGATTTCGTCGATGCACCGCTCGCCTACCAGGCCTTCTTCGGCGGCCCGCTGAAGACCGACGGGCTGCACCTGCACTGGCTCGCGCCGACCGAGCGCTTCGTCGAGCTCGGCGCCGAGATCGGCTCCGGCGCCACCTTCCCCGGCAACGACACCGGCCGCAACGGCATCGGCTCGGCCGCTCTGTTCGCGCACGTCGGCGACGACATCGGCGAGAGCGCGAGCTGGCGCGCCGGGCTGTCGGTCCTGCGCCAGCGTTCGCAGGACCGGCGCTACGACGACCTCGACGCGAACGGCGACGATCATGGCGCCTCGTTCAGCGGCCGCAGCAAGACCTGGGTGGCCGACGCGATCTACAAATGGGCGCCCGGCGGCAACGCGACGCGCGAGAACCTGAAGCTGCAGGGCGAGTACTTCCGCCGCACCGAGGACGGCACGCTGGCCCAGGCCGCCGCGGCCGGTGGCTTCAGCAGCACGCAGAGCGGCTGGTACCTGCAGGCGGTCTGGCAGTTCATGCCGCAGTGGCGGGTCGGTGCGCGCTACGACCGGCTCGATGCCGGCAGCCTCGCGATCGGCCTGGTCGACGACGGCAGGCTGAGCGCCGCCGACCTGCCGGTGCTGCAGCGCGCGACGCCGACGCGCAGCACACTGATGGTCGACTACTCGCTGTCGGAGTTCAGCCGCTTCCGGCTGCAGCTCGCGAACGACCGCAGCCGCGGCGACGCGAGCGACCGGCAGCTCTTCCTCCAATACATCATGAGCCTCGGTGCCCATGGTGCGCATTCGTTCTAGGACACCGCATGACCTCCCTTCTGAAACCCCTGCTGCTGGCCGCCCTCGCCGGCCTGGCATTGAACGCGCAGGCCGCGCTGAACGTGGTCGCCTGCGAGCCCGAATGGGCCGCCCTCGCGAAGGAACTGGGCGGCGACAAGCTCAACGTGTCGTCGGCCACCACCGCGCTGCAGGACCCGCATCACATCGAGGCCCGGCCGAGCCTGATCGCGCGCGTGCGCGGCGCCGACCTGCTGGTGTGCACCGGCATGGAGCTGGAGATCGGCTGGCTGCCGGTGCTGGTCCAGCAATCCGGCAACGCGAAGCTCTCGCCCGGCGCGCCGGCGATGTTCGAGGCCGGCCGCTTCGTCACGCCGCTGGAGGTGCCGACGCGCCTGGACCGCGGTGATGGCGACGTGCATGCGCAGGGCAACCCGCACATCCAGCAGGACCCGCGCAACATCGCGAAGGTGGCGGCTGCCCTCGGCGCACGGCTGGCGCAGCTCGACGCCGCCAACGCGGCCACCTACCAGCAGCGCCTGCAGGACTTCAACACGCGCTGGGCCGCGGCGCTGCAGCGCTGGGAGGCGCAAGCCAAGCCGCTGAAGGGCGTGGTGGTGGTCGCGCACCACAAGAACATGGGCTACCTGTGGAACTGGCTGGGCGTGCGCGAGGTCGCGACGCTGGAACCGAAGCCCGGTGTCGAGCCGAGCGCCGGTCACCTCACCGAGCTGAGCGCGCAGCTCACGCAGCAGCCGGCGAAGATGGTGGTGCGGGCCGCATATGAAGACCCGCGCGCGTCGAAGTGGCTGTCCGAGCACGCGAAGATCCCGGCCGTCGCGCTGCCGTTCACCGTCGGCGGCAACGACAAGGCAGGCGACCTGTTCGGGCTGTTCGACAGCAGCATCGCGCTGCTGCTGGAGGCATCAAAATGACCGTGGCGCCGATCGATTTCGCGATCCTCGCGCCCGCCTTCGCCGCCGGCCTGCTGGTCGTCGCGACGCATGTGCCGCTGGGCGCGCAGGTGCTGCGCAAGGGCATCGTCTTCATCGATCTCGCGATCGCGCAGATCGCCGCGCTGGGGGTGATCGTCGCCGGCCTGCTCGACATCGACCCGAGCGGCTGGCAGGTGCAGGTGGCGGCCGCACTCGCCGCGCTGGCCGGCGCGCTGCTGCTGACCTGGACCGAGAAGAAGTGGCCCGACGTGCAGGAGGCGCAGATCGGCGTGCTGTTCGTGCTGGCCGCCACCGCCGGCATCCTGCTGCTGGCGAAGAACCCGCACGGCGGCGAGCACCTGCGCGACCTGCTGGCCGGCCAGATCCTGTGGGTCAGCTATGCGCAGCTGGCGATCCCGCTGGTGGTCACGCTCGCGATCCTCGGGCTGTGGTTCGGTGCGCGCGCGCTGGTCGAGCGGACTGGCTTCTACCTGCTGTTCGCGCTGGCGGTCACGGTGTCGGTGCAGCTGGTCGGCGTGTACCTGGTGTTCGCGACGCTGATCGTGCCGAGCCTCGGCACGCGCCAGCACCGCGCATCGCGGCGGCTGGCGCTGGCGTATGGCATCGGGGTGGCGGGCTATGCGATCGGGCTCGCGTTGTCGTCGGCGTTCGACCTGCCGGCGGGGGCGTTGATCGTGTGGTGCCTGGCGCTGCTGTCGATGGCAGTGCACGCCGTGGCGCCGTCACGCTAGCAGGGCACGCAGCGCCACCTCGTCGATCACCTCGACGCCCAACTCGCGCGCCTTGTCGAGCTTGCTGCCGGCCTCTTCGCCGGCGACGACGTAGTGCGTCTTCTTCGAAACCGAGCTGCTGACCTTGCCGCCAGCCGCCTCGATCGCATCCTTCGCCTCGTCGCGCGACCAGGTCGGCAGCGTGCCGGTCAACACCAGCGTCTTGCCCAGCAACGGGCGCGGGCGGTCGTCGGCCTCGCCTGCGCTTTCCTTGGGTTGCACGCCGGCCGCCAACAGCTGCTCGACAACCTCGCGATTGTGCGGCTGGGCAAAAAAAGTGTGGACGCTCGCCGCGACGATGGGACCGACGTCCGGCACCTCCAGCAACTGCTCGACGCTGGCCTTCATCAGCTTGTCCAACGTACCGAAGTGGCGCGCCAGGTCCTTGGCCGTTGTCTCACCGATCTGGCGGATGCCCAGCGAGAACAGGAAGCGCGCGAGGGTCGGCGCCTTGCTTTTCTCCAGCGCGTCGACGATGTTCTGCGCACTCTTCTCGGCCATGCGGTCCAGGGCCGCCAGCTTCGCCTTCCCTTCAGATTCAGCGAGCTTGTAGAGGTCGGGCAGGCCGAGCACGATGCCGGCATCGACGAGCTGCTCGACGAGCTTGTCCCCCAGACCCTCGATGTCCATCGCGCGACGGCCGGCGAAGTGCAGCATGGCCTGCTTGCGCTGGGCCGGGCAGAAGACCCCGCCGGTGCAGCGGTACTCGATGCCCCCCTTCTCGCGGGTCGCCTCGCTCTTGCAGATCGGACAGGCAGGCGGCATGCGGAAGTTCGGCACATAACCCGCGCGCGCGCCCGGCACGCGGCCGACGACCTCGGGAATCACGTCGCCGGCGCGGCGAATGATGACCTTGTCGCCCACGCGCACGCCCTTGCGGCGCATCTCGAAGATGTTGTGCAGCGTCGCGTTGCTGACCGTCGTGCCGCCGACGAAGACCGGGTCCAGCCGCGCCACCGGCGTCAGCTTGCCGGTGCGGCCCACCTGCACGTCGATGGCCAGCAGCGTCGTCACCTGCTCCTGGGCCGGGTACTTGTGCGCCACGGCCCAGCGCGGTTCGCGGGTCTTGAAGCCGAGCGTCTGCTGCAGCTCGCGCGAGTTCACCTTGTAGACGACGCCGTCGATGTCGAAGGGCAGGCCGTCGCGCGCCTCGGCCACGCGCTGGTGGAAGGCGACGAGGCCGGCCGTGCCGGTCGCCACCGTGCGCAGCTCATTGACCGGCAGGCCGAAGCCCGCCAGCGCATCCAGCAGGCCCGATTGCGTCGCCGGCAGCGCCCAGCCTTGCACCTCGCCCAGGCCGTAGGCATAGAAGCTCAGCGGCTTGTCGCGCGCCTGGCGCGAATCGAGCTGGCGGATGGCCCCGGCAGCGGTGTTGCGCGGGTTCACGAAGGTCTTGTCGCCCTTGCTGCGCTGGCGCTCGTTCAGCGCCTCGAAGGCGTCGCGGCGCATGTAGACCTCGCCACGCACCTCCAGCACCCGCGGGGCGTCACCGTTGAGACGCAGCGGAATCTGGCCGATGGTGCGCACGTTGTGCGTGACGTCCTCGCCGGTCTCGCCGTCGCCACGCGTCGCCGCCTGGACCAGCACGCCGTCTTCGTAGCGCAGGTTGATGGCAAGGCCATCGAACTTCAGCTCGGCGTTGTAGTCGACAGGCGCATCACCCTCCTTCAGTCCCAGCTCGCGGCGCACGCGGGCGTCGAAGGCGATGGCGCCCCCCTCGGTCGTGTCCGTTTCCGTCGTGATGGACAGCATGGGCACGACGTGGTGCACCGGTGTCAGCCAGGGCAGCACGGCACCGATGACGCGCTGCGTCGGCGAGTCCGGTGTCAGCAGCTCAGGGTGTGCGGCCTCGATGGCCTGCAACTCCTGGAAGAGCTTGTCGTACTCGGCGTCCGGCAGTGCGGGCGCGTCGAGCACGTAGTAGAGGTGAGCGTGGTGGTTCAGCTCCGCACGCAGCGCGGCGGCGCGCTCGGCGAGCTGCGTTTCTTCAGGGGTCGGGGAGGAAGTCGGTGCCATGCCGCCAGTTTAGAGGCCGGCATGGACGTTTCCGCCGCCGCGTCAGGCCGGTGCGAAGGTCGCGGTGACGTTGTGCAGCATGTAGTTGCGGATCTCGCAGGTGTCGCGGGCGCCGGAGCCGCTGCACGCGCCGCCCCAGCCGCGGAACACCTGGCCGGCCTTCGGCACGGCGCTCAACACGATCGTCGTGTACTTCGTGTAGATCGCGTTGCAGCTGGCGCCACCCGGGACGCAGTTCATCGTCCCTGCCGTGCCGCGCACCTCGTTGCCCACGCTGCCCTGGCCGGTGACGGTGACCCGGATCGGGCGGCTCGGGTAGTAGGCGTCCAGATCCGCATCGACCCAGGTCTGCACCCACGGGTCGGTGGCCAGGCTCTCGGCGACCTCGGAGATCGGCTCGGCACCGGCAGAAGCCACCACGGCCGGTTCGGTCGCCTGCCCCACCGCCACGGCCTCATCGGTCGCAGCGGGTGCCTCGCCCTGGTCACCACCACCGCCGCCGCATGCGGTCAGCAGCACAGCCAGCACGCAGGCGCCGGCGCTCTTGCTCAAACTCTTCATTCCCTGCTCCAACCACGTCCGGACTGGCACCATCGCCAGGTCCGCGTGACCTGATCTGTTTCGGCCCCGGCGCCACTTCATTGAGCGGTCTGTCGGGCCTGTTCGCGATCAAATGAGCCTTTCGAGAATTGCTCCCGAAAGGCGAAAAAATGCAAGAAGCCCGGCCGTGCATCGCACCGCCGGGCCTCGTCGGATGGACTCGATCAGCGCGTCGTGAAGGTGTCGAGCACCGCGCCGTCCTGGCCGATCGTCTTGACGCTCACCTTGCCGCCGTCCACGTCGATGCGCATGTAGTGATACGCCGCCGTGGCCTTCGCGTTCAGCGGGCCGAGGTTGTTGAAGCCGGCCAGCGCCGAGCCGCCGCCGCCGGTCACGGTGTAGACCGCGCCCTTGGCATCGTCACGCACGCCGTTCGGGCTCGCGGCATCGGCATACACCGGCACCGAGCGCTCGTAGACATGGCTGTGGCCCGAGATCACCATCTTCACCTTCGGGTGCTTGCTGAAGTCCTTGATCAGCGTCGGCCACGAGGCGTTCGGCGCGTGGCCGTCCGAGTACGAGATCAGCGGCGCATGCATCAGCACGATGGTGTTCTGGATCGCGCTGTTGGCCGTGGCTTGCGCCAGGTCGTAGCGCAGCCAGTCGAGCTGGTGCTTGTAGTAGTACGCGTCGTAGTTGCCTTCGTTGGCGGCGGTGCAGTTGCTCGAGCACTCCATCACGTCGTAGTAGTCCGAGTTCAGGCGCAGCACGATGAAGTGCGTGCCCTTGTAGTCGAACGAGTAGTACATGAAATCCGGATAGACGCCGCTGCGGGTCTTCGCGCAGGCCAGTTGGTAGAACTGGTCGTCGGTGTAGTGCTTGACGCTCGAGGTGGTCCAGTCCTTGAAGTACGCCTTGCTCTGCGTGTGGTTCGGGATGCCGACCTTCTTCGGGTCGAACACGTCGCAGAAGCCGTTGCCCAGCTTGTCCGGGTACCAGCCGTCGCCGAAGTTGTCGTCATGGTTGCCGACCACCGGGAAGTAGTAGGTCTGCAGGCCGGCGGCCGGTGTCTTGTTCTGCAGCGGCGCGATGATTTCCTTGAAGCTGCCCTTCGAGGCGTCGCTCGGGCAATCGCCGCGTTGCACCCAGTTGGTGGACTTGTCGTAGCCGGTGACCATGTCGCCGAGGTTGAACACGAAGGCGGCTGGTTCATTGACCATCCGGTTCACCAGGCCGATGTGCACGGCGTTGCCGCCGCAGCCGTTGCCCGAGCGGCTGTCGCCGTAGGCCAGGAAGCTGAAGGCACCGCCGGTCGCCGGGGGCGTGGTGGGCGGTGTGGTCGGGGGCGTCGTGGTCGCCGAGGCCGTCGTGAAGTTCCAGCTGGTCGTGCCGGCCAGCATGTTGCCCGCGGTGTCCTTGATGCCGCTCGTGCCGGCCGTCAGCGCCACCGGGTACTGCGCGGCCGTCGCGAGCGCCGCGGTCGGCGTGAAGGTCGCGGTGCTGCCGGTGCAAACCACCGTGCCCGACACCGAGCCGACCTTGAAGGTCTGGCCCGAGACCGTCGAGCAGTCCAGCGTCTTGCTGAAGGTCACCTTGACCGGCGCGGTCACCGCGACACCGGTGGCACCGGCGCCGGGCGTGGCGCTCGCCACCGTCGGCGCGGTCGTGTCGGCAACGACGAAGGCCGCGCTCACGTCGCGCGCCTGGCTCATCGTGATGCTGCAGGTGCTGGCGCTGCCGCTGCAGTCGCCGCCCCAGGCGCTCAGCCGGAAGCCGGCCGCCGGCGTGGCAGTCAGCGTGACGGCCGCGTTCGGCGTCACGTCTTCGCCGCAGTCGGCGCCGCAGTTGATGCCGCCGGCGCCCGAGGCCACCGTGCCGGAGCCGCTGGTGCTGACGTTCAGGCGATAGGTCGTGGGGCTCGTCGGCGGGGTCGTCGTGCCGGCCGGGCCGAACTTGGCCGTGACGGCGCGCGACTGGCTGTTGTTCAGCGTGCAGGTGTTGGCCGTGCCGGAGCAGGCGCCGCCCCAGCCGAGGAACACCATGCCGGTGTTGGGCAGCGCGCCCAGCAGCACCGACGTGTACTTGGTGTACTTCACCGAGCAGGCCGTGCCGCCGTTGCCGCAGTTCATCGGCCCGAGCACGCCGCTCACCATGTTGCCCACCATGCCGGGGCCGGTCACCGTGACGGAGACCGGACGGGCCGTGTAGTAGGCGCTGTCGCCGACCGCCTGCGCACCTTCGGTCACGCCGTTGGCTGCCAGTTCGGGATCGACTTCGGACCCAGCGACTGCCGTGTTGCCGCTGCTGCTTCCGCCGCCGCAAGCCGCCAGCATCATCGCCAGCGACATCGCACCGAACACCTTGTTCACCCTGTTCATTGAATAGCTCCAGACAAGCCCGGTCCAGGCCGGATCGAATGGATCGCCGGGCTGGGCTCTGGGCGGCCTCATCGGCCGCCTGTGTTGTTGATCGAGGAAGGCGCCGGCAGAACCGCCGGCGCCTGGTTGACATCAGTACTCGTAGGCGCCGATGTCGGTGGTCGCACCCTGGGCGCGCTGCACGCCGCGGGAGTCGGTCGGGACCAGCGACTGGTTCGCGCCGGCATCGATCGCCGGGCTGCCGGTCGACAGCGTCAGCGGGGTGCTGCCGGTGGTGGTCGAGAACTTCGGATCGGCCACCTTGCTGCCGCTGTCGTCACGTCCGCTCAGGGCCTTGTACTTGGTCAGCCAGGTCGCGAAGTTGACGCCGGAGAAGTCGTCGCTCGAGAAGGTCGGGTTGCCCGTGCTGGTGTAGTAGACGTTGTGGTCGAAGACCAGCGTCTTGTAGTCGGTCATCGCGTTGGAGCCGATCTTCACCACCGGCTTGGCCGACGAACCGTAGATGATGTTGTTGCCGAAATAGACGTTGGTGCCGGCCTGGCCGACTTCCGACTCGTTGGACAGGAAGATCGAACCGTGCATCAGCTTGCCGGTGTCGTAGCAGCTGTTGTTGTAGAAGCGGGCGTTGCTCGACGACGAGGTCGCGAGGCAGGCCCAGGTGGAGCCGATCACGACGTTGTTGCGAACGATGCCGTCATACGTCTCGTACCTTCCGTCGACCAGGCGGTAGTCGTCGGTCTCCTGGCCCAGCATCAGCGCATGGCCGTTGTCGGCGTTGCCGATGTTGACGAGGCGGTTGTTCTCGAAGATCGGGTTGCGGGCATTGCCCTTGGCATAGATGCCGATGTCCGGCACGTCGTGGATGTAGTTGCCGGCGACACGGACGCGGTCCGCACCGACGATGTCGACACCCTGGGCGTTGCTGCCCGGCTTGACCTTCGATGCGTCCTGCCAGATCTCGTTGTCGAGCACTTCGACGTCGTTGGAGGTGCGCACCAGCTTGACGATGTCGGCGACGCTGCAGCACAGGCGGTTGCCCACCAGCTTGACCTTCGGCGTGTCGATCTTGATCGCGTTGCCGTCGCCGCCACCGGAAGCGCTGCCCTGGATCTCCAGGCCTTGCACCAGCCAGTACATCGGGTAGCAGTCGGTGTTGCCGCTGCCGTCGCCGACAGCGTCTTCATCGCAGGCGGAGTTGTAGAAGTACACGGTCGGGCCCGAGCTCGTGCTCTTGATCACCGGGCGCTCGCCGTTGTAGCCGCGCAGCGAGATCCACTTCGTGGCGCTGCCCGCACGGCGGATCACGACGCTCTCGGTGTAGGTGCCGGCACGCACGTCGATCGTGTCGCCGGCGCTGGCCAGGCCGACGGCCTTGTTGATCGTCTTGAACGGCGTCGTCAGCGAGGTGCCGGCGTTGCTGTCGCTGCCGGTGGTCGCCACGAAGTACGCCTTGCCGGTGCCGGTGCCCGGCGCCGTGCCGTTGCCGGTACCGCCGGTGCCGCCCGAGCCGCCGCCGGTGGAGGTGGCGGTGAACGATGCGCCGACCGCAGCCGCCGCATTCATCTGCACGGTGCAGGTGCCGGTGCCCGAGCAGGCCCCGGTCCAGCCGCTGAAGCTGTAGCCGGAAGCCGGCGTCGGGTTCAGCGTGACGGGCGTGCCGGAGTAGAAGACGCTGGTGCACGACGCGCTGCACGACACGCCGGCCGGGCTCGACGTCAGCGAGCCGCTGCCGGTGACGGTGATCGCCAGCGGGTAGGTGACCGTGGGGGTCGGGGTGGGCGTCGGCGTGGGGGTCGGCGTCGGGGTCGGGGTGGGCGTGCTGTTCGAGACGAAGCTGCCGACCACCGTGCGGTTCTGGCCCATCGTGACGTAGCAGAACTCGGTGCCGGAGCACGAACCGCCGCTCCAGCCCTTGAAGGTGTAGCCGCTGCTGGCGCGGTGGCCGATCATCACCTGCGTGCCGGCCGCGAAGCTCGCGGAGCACTGGGTGCTGCCTTCACCGCAGACGATGCCTGCGGGCTGCGAGCCGATCAGGCCGCCGGCCTGGCCGGACACCGTCAGCGTGTAGCGCGTGCCGGCTGCTGCGGCAACGCGCAGCGCTTCGGCTGATTCGGAAGCACCAGCGGCATCCGCCACATCCGTGCCTTGATCCGTCGAGGACCCGCCGCATCCGGCCAGCACGGCCGTCACGCAGAACGCGCCCAACACCTTGTGAAACCAACTCATTCGATAGCTCCTCTAGCCAATCCAAACGCCGGGCCAATCCCTGCGCCCGTCGATGCGGCATCCCTGTTTCGACGGCTGGGACGGATCATTGAACGACCAGGGGTGAGGCCTGTTACGGGAGGTCAGATCAGGGGCTTTTGTTTTTGCAAGCGATCGAATGCTGTCGACACCCCCTCGTTCACGGGGGTGGCAGAGGGGGATCGCCCAATCCATCGGAAATTACGATGGAGTGAATCAGGGTTTATCCGACGCCGAACACGTATCAGGCTTTGTTACAGACTCGTGTGCAATCGCTACAAAACGGCCTGTAGCTGACGATAAGTCCTTGATTGCGCTCAGGAATAAGCAAGGCGAAAGCCTGCCAATCCGAGCGATGGGACCCCGAGCGTTCTCGAAGAAAGGGCCCGTTCGGGTTCCTATTGCGGCGACTGCTTCGCGGCCGGGGTATCGGCTTTTGGTTTGTCGCTGCGTTGCGCCGAATCCACATCGGCGGCCGGCGCGGCCGATTCCTGTTCCGCCAGGCGGCTGAGGCGGCGCCCGGCCTCGCTGTCCGGCGCCAGCCGCAGGCCCAGGTGGACCTTGTGCTGCACCCGCGACGCATCGGGCGGGTAGTACGACACCGACAGCTCCAGCCCTCCCGGGCACAGCAGCTTCACGAGGTCGTTCATGAAGGACGGGCTCTTCGGGCACTTGTCGCCATACGCGCTGGTGATCTGCGCGGACTGGCGGGCCGCGAAGGCACGCGCCTGCGCCTCGTCGGGGAAATCGGCCACGCCGTGCACGCTGATCAGCGTCAGGCTCTTCGGTGTCGCGAGCAGTTCGACGGCCTTGAACTCGGGGGCTTTGTCCGGCTTGTCGATCATCATCTCGACCATCGACGAGACGCGCGTACGCTGTTGCGTCAATTCGCCGACGGCATACGGCGCGCCGAGCTTGTAGCCGAACAGGTCGCCTTCGGGCGGGCCGGCGTGCGCGGCGCCGCACACAAGCGCGGCGAGCAGAACGACCAGCGCGCGTATCGGGTGGAGGTGGGTGCTTGGCATGCCGTTGGACTATATCTGCGGGCGACGCGCATAAAAAAAGCAGCACGTCGTGCTGCTTTGTTCTGGTGATCGAACTGGTGGGCGGTGCAGGGTTCGAACCTGCGACTTCCACCGTGTGAAGGTGGCACTCTACCGCTGAGTTAACCGCCCGAGTGTCTTTCGACTGATGTCTTCGATCACCGGCTTCGCGCAGTGCCTTGGTGGCCTCGCTGCGAAGCCACGGATTATGCCACAAGCTGTCGCCAGCCCGTCTTGCCGCCGGACGCCTTGTCGAGATCCGTGAGCTGCTTCTCGTGCGCCGCGAGTTCTTCATCGTTGGCGACGATGACCGGCAGGTCGAAGGCGCTGAAGTCGATCGCCGCGATGACGATGTCCTGCGACGAGCTGCTGCCCGCATCGATGACCAGCGAGTTCTGCCCGCGCGTCATGTTGATGTAGACCTCGGCCAGCAGCCCGGCGTCGAGCAGCGCGCCGTGCAGCGAGCGGTTCGAGTTGTCGACCTCCAGCCGCTTGCACAGCGCATCGAGCGAATTCGACTTGCCGGGGAACATCTCGCGCGCCATCAGCAGGCTGTCGCTGACGCCCGCCACGCATTCCGCGAACGGCCGGCGGCCGAGCCGGCGCAGCTCGGCGTTCATGAAGCCGACGTCGAAGCCGGCGTTGTGGATGACGATCTCGGCGCCCGCCAGGAAATCCATCAGCTCGTCGGCGATCGAGGCGAACAGCGGCTTGTCGGCCAGGAACTCGTCGGTCAGCCCGTGGATCTTCACCGCGTCTTCGTGGCTCGAGCGCTGCGGGTTGACGTAGAAGTGCTTGTTGTTGCCGGTCAGGCGCCGATTCACCATCTCGACGCAGCCGATCTCGATGATGCGGTCGCCGGATTCCGGGCTCAGGCCGGTGGTCTCGGTGTCGAAGAAGACCTGCCTCATGCGGCCACCTTCTCGGCCGACGGCAGACCACGCCGCGCCGACCAGGCGCACAGCACGATGCCGGCCCCGATCATCGGCACGCACAGCCACTGGCCCATGCTCATGCCGAGCGCGAGGATGCCGAGGAAGGCATCCGGCTCGCGAAAGAACTCCGCAATGAAGCGGCACAGGCCATAGCCGATCAGGAAGGCACCCGACACCTGTCCCATCGGCCGCGGCTTGCGCGAGAACCACCACAGGAAGGCGAACAGCAGCAGGCCTTCCATGCCGAACTGGTAGAGCTGCGACGGATGGCGCGGCAGTGGGCTGCCCGACTCGGGAAACACCATGCCCCACGGCAGGTCGGCCGGCGCGAAGCGGCCCCACAGCTCGCCGTTGATGAAGTTGCCGATGCGCCCGGACGCCAGCCCGGTCGGCACACAGGGCGCGATCAGGTCGGTGACCTGCCAGAACGGCCGCTTGCGCAGCCAGGCGAACACGCCCATCGCGGCGATCACGCCGAGCAGCCCGCCGTGGAAGGCCATGCCGCCCTTCCAGACCGCGAACACCTCCAGCGGGTGCGACGCGTAATAGCCCGGCTTGTAGAACAGCACGTAGCCGAGCCGGCCGCCGATCACGACGCCCAGCACGCCGTAGAACAGCAGGTCCTCGACGTCGCGGCGCGTCCAGCCGGCCTGCGCGTAGGGCGCCTGCCGCACGCGGATCGACGCGAGCCACAGGAAGAGCCCGAAGGCGACCAGGTAGGTGATGCCGTACCAGTGGATGGCCAGCGGGCCGACCTGCAGCGCGACGGGATCGAATTTCGGGTGAACGAGCATGGGTGTGGGGAGCCGGGCAATGCGGAAGCAGGCGAACGATACCCCAGCTCGGGCCCCCCGCTCAGCCGGTCAACGATGCGCGCACGAATCGCACGAAGCGCTCGACCACCGGCCCCGCATCGCCCGGCCACACCAGGCTGGTTTCGGACTGCGGCGCCGCGCCCGCCAGCGACGGCGGCAGCCGCCGGTACAGCACGCCGTCGCGCCGCAGCTGCGTCACCGATTCGGGCACCCACGCGAGGCCGAGCCCGGCCGACACCAGGTTGACGATGGTCTGCATCTGGATCGCCTCCTGGCCGATCACCGGCGTCGCGCCGTGCCGGTGGTAGAACGCGACCACCGCGTCATGGATCGACGGCGCGATCGCCCGCGGGAAGATGATCAGCGGCTGCGCCAGCAGGGCCGGCAGCGACAGCCGGCGCGCGCCCGCCAGCTGCGATGCGGCCGGCAGCGCCAGCACCAGCGGTTCGGTGCCGAGCGACAGGTGCTCGAGCGCCGGCGCCGGCAGCATGCCGGGCGCATGCAGCACGAAGCCGGCGTCGGCCTCGCGCTGGGCGAGCGCGGCGAGCTGCACGT
>NZ_JBFULV010000128.1:0-16142 GCF_054049715.1 Rhizobacter sp. P5_C2
CGCGCCCACAGCGCGATGCCGGTGCCGGGCACCAGGTCGACCTGCGCTCGCGTCGCGGCCCAGGCCTGCTCGAACGCGACCGGCAGGTTCCACGCCTGGGCCGCCAGCTGCGCATACAGCGTCTCGAAGAAGTAGCCGGCCAGCGCGTCGTCGAACGCGTCCTGGAAGCCCATCGCCGCCAGCACGCCGGCCGGCAGCAGCTGCGGCGCGATGCGGGCCGCGGAGTTCCACAGGTTCAGCCCGACGAAGAACGGCCGGTGCCGGCCGCCGCCGGTCAGCGCATGCGCCAGCTCGGGCGGCGCCACCATCACCGGCAGGCCGTCGCTGCGGCGCATCAGGCAGCCGTCGACGACGCCCTTGTCGTCGCGCTGCCATTCGACGGCACTGCGCCGCTCGTCGTGCAGCGTCACCGCCACATCGGTGCCGGCGCCATTGGCGAGTTGCGCGATGCCTTCGTGGTTGTCGAAGCCGCAAACGTGCACGACCTCGGGCCGGAACGCCGCGCACAGCGCCGTCAGCTCGGCCAGCGTCGGGTTCACGGCCACGCGCCAGCGCGGGTCGTCGCCGGCCAGCCCGAAGGCGCGGCGCACGCGCTCGGTCTCGTCGGTCGCGTCATAGGCCTGCGCAAGCGCGCCGGGCAGGCTCTGGACGACCAGCACCCGGCCGTCCATGCGGCGCACCGGCAGCGGCTGCCGATCGGCGAGGTCGAGGTGCCGCATCACCGTCAGGCCGGAGCCGCCCGCCGCAGCGGACCCGCCGGTGCGGCGGTAGCGCCGCGTGGCCCGCGACAGCACGAACTCCCACGGAAAGATGCGCCCCTCCCAGCCGACGCTCTCGGCCTCGAACGGCATCGTCACGACGACGCGGCCGGCCTGCGCGATCTCGCGCAGCGCCTCGTCGGTCAGCCCGAAGGCCTTCAGCGTCGTAGTGGCATCGGCCTGGTGGCGGTCGGCCACATCGGGCATGTCGCGCCAGCGCTCGCGGCTGCGCAGCACGTAGCTCCAGCGCATTGCCTCGTTGGCCAGCGAACGCGGCCGCGCCGCGGGGTCCGGCACCACGCCGGCGCCGCCGAGCCGGTAGCGCTTGGTGGCTGTGACGATCTGGATGCGGGACAGGAAGCCGTCGGCTTCGTTACGCGGGGGCATGGGGTTCTCCGAGGCTCGGGCAGGCCGCGCGAGTCTATCGGGCCTTGGGCCTCGGGCCTGGCTTCCCCCGGCCGTCAGTCGGTGCGGGCGGCGCGGACCACCAGCGCGTCGGCGCGGGCCGTGTTCGGTGCCATCACCGACAGCCTGCGGGCGTCGGCATCGAAGAAGGCGATGCCGCCGAAGGCCGATCCGTTGGAAGCGCAATCGTCGCCGCTGAGGGCGAGCACGATGTCGAAGGCGTTCGCATCGCTGCGCGGCGTCAGCGTGCCGGCGACACGGCAGCCGGTGCCGCTGCCGATGAGCACGCCCTGCGCGTCGATCGTCAGCGCGACGCTCAGGCTGTCGTCGGGCCGCGCCGCCTGCGCGTCGTAGCTGCCGGCCACGTCATCGAGCGAGGCCGTGCGCTCGTACGCCGGGTTGTAGGTCATCGAGAAGGCCGGGGCATCGGCCGAGAGGTTGCCATCGAAGCGCTGCGCCGCGACCACGGTGGCGCTCAGCTGCGTGGCCGTCACCGTGCCGTCGGCCAGGCTGAAATCGACCGTGGCGGTCGAGTTGAACGCACCGTCGACACCGGCGCCGGTGCCTTGCACCAGGCCGGCCACCGAGTCGGGCGCGTCCTGTGCCGAGTAGAGGATGCTGAAGCTGCCGTCGCTGAAGACCAGGCCGGTCAGCGTGCGGTGGTCGTCGGTGCTGCCGTTCCACCAGCCGGTCGCGACGGTGGGCACCGGCGTCGGGGTGACGACGGTGCCGCCACCGCCGGTCGAGCCACCGTCCGTCGCGGCGCTTGTGCCCCCGCCCCCTCCGCCACCGCAGGCCGCCAGCAGGCCCACCATCCCCATCACCACCAGCATTCCCGAACGGCGTCCCATGAGTTCCTCTGCAGCAAGAGTGCGAAAGGACTCGATTGTTCGAGCCTGCCGCCCATTCGCCCACGGGAGACATGTACTTCTGCACCGCGTCCGGACGACGAAGCCGGCCGAAGTGCGACTTCGGACCAGCCCGCGTTGCGATATACGAACCATATATACTTCGTACATCACCTCCAACCTTCCTTCAGACACCGCCATGGGCATCGTGAAGATTTCAGACCAGATGCATGACAACCTGCGCAGCGCGAGCGACGCGCTGAGCCGCTCGATCAACGCGCAGGCCGAGCACTGGATGCGCGTGGGCATGCTGTGCGAGCTGCACCCGGCGCTGAGCTACGGCGACATCTGCCAGCTGATGCTGCGCGCGGCGCAGTCGAACGAGCCGGCACTGTCGTTCATGAAGCCGGTCCCGCCGACCCCGGTGGCGGCCCGCACGCCGCGCAGGGCCGCCCGATGAACCGCCCCGCCCGCTCGGTGAAGATCCACCCGGCCGCCGACCTCGCGATGGCGCGCGCCGCCGGTGCGCTGGCCGCCGACGTGCTGCGGATGATCACGCCGCACGTGAAGGCCGGCATCAGCACCGGCGAACTCGACCGGCTGTGCCACGACCACATCGTCGAGGTGCAGAAGGCGGTGCCGGCCAACATCGGCTACCACGGCTACACCAAGACGATCTGCGCGTCGGTCAACCAGGTGGTGTGCCACGGCATCCCGTCGGACGAAGAAGTGCTGCGCGACGGCGACATCGTCAACCTCGACGTCGCGGTGATCCGCGAGGGCTGGTACGGCGACACCAGCCGCAGCTTCGTCGTCGGCGAGGTCTCGCCGCTCGCGCAACGGCTGGTCGACACGACCTACGAGGCGATGCGCGCCGGCATCCTCGCGGTGCGGCCGGGCGCGACGCTCGGCGACGTCGGCCATGCGATCCAGACGGTGGCACAGCGCGAGGGCTTCAGCGTCGTGCGCGAGTACTGCGGGCACGGCATCGGCCGCATCTACCACGATGAGCCGACGGTCCCGCACTACGGCCAGCGCGGCCAGGGGCTGGGGCTGGTGCCGGGCATGGTGTTCACGATCGAGCCGATGCTGAACGCCGGCAAGGCCGGCACGCGCACGCTGGCCGACGGCTGGACGGTGGTCACGCGCGACCGCTCGCTGTCGGCACAGTGGGAGCACATGGTCACGGTGACCGACACCGGCGTCGAGGTGCTGACGCCGTGGCCGGAAGGAACGGGCGCCTACGCTGCGCTTCCCTGACGGGAGCGCAGGCTTGAAGGTTCGCATCTAGCGTCGCGGCGCCTTCGTTCGCGGGCCGCGCCCTGCTGCAGTTTGCTCGAGATGGTCTGCGAATTCGATGTTCTTGCGGACGGTGTCTCGCAGCACGGCGTCGGTACTCAGCAGGGCCGTCTCGAGGTCCTTGCGGGCCAAATCCAGGAACCGTCGGCAGTCGTCCCAGGCACGCCTCTTGGACTGCGGCGGCAGATCATCCCTGCGGGCGGTCTTCGTGCATTGCTTCGCCATGCCGATGTAGGAGTTGCCCCGGGTCTGCAGCAGATAGGGGTTGTCGCGCCAATCGAGGTGGTCGGCAAACTGCTTGTCGATGAAGGCGACTGCCGCGTGATCGTCACCCGCCTTGCTCAGTCCATGGGCCAGTTTTCGGGCCTCTCTCGCATCGATGAGGCCCTTCGAGGCCACCACATAGAGCTCGCGCGCACGATCGGCGTCCGCCTTGCCGGGGCTCCCCTGCATCATCAGGGCATCCGCCAAGGCCACCAGCGCCTTGGCCGGCAGTCCATGGACGGCGGCTTCGTTCGCGCTCAGGTAGTCGCGCACTAGGCTGCAGTCCTTCAGCGCACTCGCCACCTCCACCAGCAGTTGAACTGCCCGGGCGTTCAGGCTGTCTTGCGAGAGGAGCGCCAGGACGCGCGTCTTGGCCACCTCGAACTCGCCGAGCGAGATGGCTTCTTCGATGGTGCGGTACTCCCTTGCCAAGGCATGCCGTGGGTGGGCCGGCAATGTGCAGGTCACCCGTGCGTCGTCGGCATCGAAGACCGGATCGGGGCAGCCTTCCTCGCGCATCGAGCGAAAGATGGTCGGGATCCCCTGACCTTCCGCCTGCGCCAACTGCAACCGGCTCAAGAACCAGGCGAGGCTTTGATTGCGCCATTTCGGCGCAGCCCTGCCCTCTCGCAGGGTGTCGAGCTTCACGCCGGTCGGCAGCGCGCCTGGGGAAATGATCTCGATCCGGTCGGCGAACACGGTCGTGCGGGTGGGATCGTGCAGTTCGTAGTCGCGGTGCGCCAAGGCATTGATCAGCGCCTCGGTCAAGGCCTGTCGAGGGTACTTGACGGCATTCGGACTCTTCTCGTTCGTCTTGTCGAACGCGATGTAGCTCTGGACACCGAGGATCTCGATCGACCGGCGAGCCTGATCGACCAGCGTGCCGTCGATCTCGTGGCGTTCGGCGTGCGGCTCGGAACGATCCTGCCCCGGGTAGATCGACACCAGGGAGTAGGCGCCCGGCACATGCGATTGCACCTGCCGGCCGAACAACAACATCGCGAAATTTCGTGGCCGCAACTGCCCGCTCAACGTGTCTCGCCCGCACAGGGGCGGCACGAAGGGGCTGAGCGAACGCACGTCGGAGAGATAGTCGTCGATGCCTCTGCGCGGATCGAAGACGTTCATGCGTTGAAGCGCATCGCGCAATGCGACGAGATCGAGATCGTTGGTCGTGGCACTGGCGCACACGCGCCGGTCCCACGGTTCGACTTCGTTCTTGCGGATCAGCAACTCCCGCAGCACGCCATTGCGCGCTTCGCGCGTTTCCCGGCTGATGCGGACGAAATACTTGCCGGCGTCGTCGCCGCGCCGATAGAGGTGCGCCTTCGGGGTGGCCGCCATCACGAACACCAGCACGCGGCGCGCGGGCTCAGCCGTGGGGATCTCATGCACGAGCGGCGCAATGGAGGGCGAGACACGGTCCCTGCACCCGGCGAGGACTCTCCCTTCGATCTCCTTCAGGCGCGCTGCCGTCAGGCCCACCACGTCGACGGCCGGGAAACCGTGGGCATCTTTCGATTCCGCGGCGCCGCACACCACATAGCCACCACCCAGGTTGGACCAATCGTTGGCAAACGCACTGAGCGTGGCAACGACATCCTCCGGATCGGCAACACCGTCCTTCCATTCGACCTGCTCGCTCTCGCGCACGAGCAAAGCGTTCAGGTCGATGGGAGCGTTGACACTCTCCGCGGTCATTGATGTGGTCCCAGGCCCTGTGAGTTCGATTCGCCCTGGCAACAGGCGATGCTGCGCATTATCGCGACAAGCGAAACACGCCGCGCGAAGCGAAGTCGATATCAGGCCGCCTGGCCGACCGGATGAGGCGGCTTCAGGGCACCAACGAGTGCACCCACGCCGACACCGGGTTGCCCCGGATCACCAGCCGGTTGCGCGCGAGGCATTCGAACTGCGCGCCGAGCTTGCGGGCGACCGCTAGGCTCGCTTCGTTGCCTTCGGCGACGACGATCTCGATGCGCTGGAAACCCAGTGCGCTGAAACCATAGCTGGCCAGCGAACGCGCGGCGCGGGTCGCGATGCCTTGGCCTTGCGCCGACTGGCGGACCCAGTAGCCGAGGTTGCAGACGCGGTGGATCGTGTTGAACTGGTTGAGCCCGGCGCCGCCGACCAGCCGGCCGCTGCGCTCGTCGAACAGGGCGAACTCGCAGGCCTGCCCCTGGGCCAGGCTGTCGACGCAGACATCGACCCAGTCGATCGCATCGCGCACGCCGTAGCCGGGGTGGCACCAATCCATCCAGCGGCCGATCGTGCCGATCGATTCGCGGGCGGCTTCGGCCATGGCCCGCGCGTCGTCGCGCGTCCAGGGCCGCAGCACCATGCCGTCGAAGCGCAGAGGCTCCATCGGGTCGCGCGTGTCGATGCGGCGCGAGGCGGTGTCACCCATCTCGAATTGCCACGGCGCAGCGGCCAGTGGCGCGGCTTCGGTGGGGGGCAGGCCGTCGTCGACGACACGCCCACTGTGATTGAAATCGCCGAAGTCGTCGAGGAACGAAGCAGCGGCATCGTCGCGGGGACGCGCGTCACGGGAGAGGACATCACGAAAGGCCATTGTTCGCATCATCGGTAGGCGCCACGCGCCGGTCGTCTTCGATCACGGTGTCGGCCCAGGCGTTGCCGGACGCGAAGCCGGAATGCTGCATCGTCGACGGTGCAGCGGCATCGGCGTCGTGCCGCAGCGGCGCGCCGCCGATGCGGGACCACAGTCGCTGGAACAACAAGGGCGCCGCATCCTCGGCACCAGGTTTCCTGGAAGACATCGATTCCATCCTGGAAGAGCGCCGACGGGCGGCACGATGCGGGATGAATGGCAAGAAGCGGTCCATGCCGGCGCGCCGGCCCGGCGCGCGATTTGTCAGTCCACGCTTGCGCCCGGGCCGCGCCGGCGCTGCGTTTGTGCCGCCCATCGACACGGCGCGCACCTGTCATTCAAAAACTGTCAGGTGCCGATTGCGTCGGCCGGCGGACACTTCTTGTTCCAGGGTGCCGCGGATCGTCAGATCGTCACTGCGGCTCGCGCACGCCGTGGTCCAGCACCGCCCGCACCTTGCTGGCCAGCGCCCGCGCGCTGTACGGCTTGGACAACAGCTCGACGCCCGGGTCGAGCCGCCCGCCGTGCACGATGGCGTTTTGCGCATAACCCGACGTGAACAGCACCGCGATGCCGGGCAAACGCTGGCGCGCCTTGTCGGCGAGTTCCGGGCTCTTCAGCCGGCCGGGCATCACGACGTCGGTGAACAGCAGGTCGATCGCCGCATGGTGTGCCACCGCGTCGTCGATCACCACCAGCGCCTGGTCGGCGTCGCTCGCCTTCAGCACCCGGTAGCCGAGCTCCTGCAGCATCTCGACGGTGGCGCCGCGCACCGCGGCATCGTCCTCGACCACCAGCACGGTCTCGGCCCCGCCGCCGGCGTCGTCGGCGGCCGCCGCGGCACCCGGATCAGGCGTCGCGTCGACCTCGCCCTCGGCGGCGCGGGCACGCGGCAGGTAGACCTTGACGGTCGTGCCCTGCCCCGGCTCGCTGTAGATCTTCACGTGGCCGCCGGACTGCCGCACGAAGCCGTAGACCATCGACAGCCCGAGCCCGGTGCCGGCGCCGGCCGGCTTGGTGGAGAAGAACGGCTGGAACACCTGCGACAGCACCTGCGGCGACATGCCGCAGCCGGTGTCGCTGACGGCCAGCATCACGTACTGGCCCGGCTTCACGTCGACCTGGCCGCGCACGTAGTCGTCGTCCAGGAAGGCGTTGCCGACCTCGATCGTCAGCCGGCCGTTGCCGTCCATCGCGTCGCGGGCGTTGATCGCCAGGTTCAGCAGCGCGTTCTCGACCTGCGTCGGGTCGATGAAGGTGTGCCACAGCCCGCCGGAGACGATCAGCTCGACCTCGACGCCCTCGCCGATCGAGCGGCGCAGCAGGTCCTCGATGCCGCCGATGAAGCGGCCGACGTCGACCACCCGCGGCGCCAGCGCCTGGCGGCGGCCGAAGGCCAGCAGCTGGCTCGCGAGCTTGGCGCCGCGCCGCACGGCCGCGCTCGCGCTGTCGAGGCGCTGCATCACCTTCACGTCGTCGCGCGTCAGCCGCGACACCAGGTGCAGGTTGGCCGAGATCACCTGCAGCAGGTTGTTGAAGTCGTGCGCGACGCCGCCGGTCAGTTGCCCGACGGCTTCCATCTTCTGCGCCTGCCGCAGCCGCTCTTCCGCCAGGTGGCGCTCGGTGATGTCGATGGCCTCGGGCACGACCGCGACCACCGCGCCGTCGCGGTCGTGCACCGGCCGCACCGCGAAATCGAACTGCCTCCAGCCGGCCGGCAACAACAGGCGCAGCTCCTGGCGCCGGCTGTGGCCCTGCGCGGCCGCCTGCACCGCGAGCCGAATCGTCTCCGGCATGCCCGGCGTGCGGGCGAACCACGGCGAATCCCAGTAGGGCCGGCCGACCACCTCCTCGAGCGTGGCGCCGATGCCGCGCAGCGAGGTCTCGTTGGCATCGAGCAGGCTGCCGTCGAGCGCGAGCAGGCCCTGGTACTGGAAGCTGGTCGAGAAGATGGTGCGCATGCGCGCCTCGCTGGCCTGCAGCGCCTCGGTGCGCGCGGCGACGCGGGCCTCGAGCCGCGCCTGCAGCTCGGCATGCCGGCCTTCCGCATCGGCCAGCAGCTGCGCGGTGCGCTGCCGCTCGGCCTGTTCAGCGCGGTGCAGCCGCCGGCTGCAGTGCAGCGACCAGCCGAGCCAGACCGCGCCCGGCAGCAGCGCGCCGAGCATCAACGACAACGCGATCGGCAACGCAGCCATCGTCAGCGCAGTCGGGTTCGCGACAAGCGTTTCGCGTTGGCCACCGCGGTGCGGTGGACCGGCGCGAGACCGTGGCCCAGCACGCCGAGCGCCGCCGATTGCAACTGCGTGCCGATCGCCTGCGCCGACGGCGGCCCCCACGGCGACAGGCAGGCGCGCCACCAGAACATCGCCAAGGACTGTTGCGCGCGCCAGCCCTGCATCGCCATCGCCGCCCACGACTGCTGGAACGCGGTCGTCTTCTCGGCGCTCATGCGGGTGAACTCGCGCCGGTCGCGTTCCGAGGGCGCTGCACCGGCCAGCGCCATGCGGGCGATGCGGTGCGCCATCACCGGCGGCACGGCAAAGGCGAGTTCGGCGCTGCGCTGCGCGAGCGTGGTGCGTTGGCGTTTCGACATGACGTGCTCCTGGGTTGCAGCCACTGTAAAGGCCGTGCTGCCGTGCAGCAGCGGGTCGCGCCCTATTCCTACAGCGCGTGCCATCGCAGTCCGACGCACAGCGCTTCGGCGCGCGCCGACGATCGCTTCATCACTGCAACCACATCGCTGCAGCCCAACCAGGAGACAACGCCCATGGCCTACCAAGACGCCGCAAGTGTCGGCATTCACGGCGACCTGCCGGGCCGCCGCACCGCACCCGCACTGTCGCCCACCCTCTCATCCGCTGCATTGCCGGCGGCCGCTGCCGACACCCGCAGCGCGGTGTCGTGGGGCGCGGTACTGGCCGGCGCCGCGGGCGCGGCCGCGCTGTCGCTGATCCTGCTGATCCTCGGCGTCGGGCTCGGTCTGTCGGCGCTGTCGCCGTGGGCACGCGAAGGCGTCAGCGCAAGCACCTTCGGCGTCGGCACGATCCTGTGGGTCACGCTGACGCAGGTCGCCGCATCGGGCATGGGCGGCTACCTCGCCGGCCGGCTGCGCACGCGCTGGGCCGACACCGCCGGCGACGAGATCTACTTCCGTGACACGGCGCACGGCTTCCTGGCCTGGGCGGTCGCGTCGCTGGCCACCGCGGCGGTGCTGGGCAGCGCGATCGGCGGGATCGTCGGCGCGGGTGCACAAGTGGGCGGCGCCGTGGCGGCGACCGGTGCGACGACGGCTGCGGCAGCGGTCGCCAACGGTGGTGCCGCGGAGACCGTGAGCTACCACGCCGACGCGCTGTTCCGCCGCGATGCCGCGGCCACGGCCGGCAGCACCGATGCGCCGCCGCTCGCCGAGGTCAACCGCATCCTCGCGACCGCCAGCCGCGGCGCGGCCTTGACCCCCGACGACACGCGCTACCTCGGCCAGCTGGTTGCGCAACGCACCGGGCTGCCGCAGCCGGACGCCGAGAAGCGCGTCAGCGACACGTACACCCGGCTGCAGACCGCGCTGAACGACGCCCAGGTGCGTGCACGCGATGCGGCCGACAAGGCGCGCAAGGCATCGGCCTACGCATCGATGTGGCTCTTCATCTCGCTGCTGGCCGGCGCCTTCGTGGCCAGCCTGAGCGCGACCTGGGGCGGCCGCCAGCGCGACCTCTGAAACCTTTTCAATCCACTCCAGGAGACACCTGATGCGATCCCTTCTTCTGTTTTTCCTCGGCGTGCCGATCCCGATCATCATCCTGATCGCGCTGTTCTTCCACTGACGTCGACGGTCCGGCGCGATGCCCGAGATCCGCACCGGCCAGGGCGACACGCCGCTGACGCGCGAGGAGTTCCACCGGCGCTTCCAGGAGCGCTGGTTCGACCCGGCCTACGACGCCGAGCGCGACGCGATCGCGCGGCTCGAGGAGATTGCCTGGAAGGCGGTCGACGAAGGCCGCAAGGCACCCGTCACCCGCGCGGCCGGCCCCGGCTTCGCGGACCCGGGCTACGAGGTCGCGGTGCAATGGCTCGACACCCGCCAGCGCCTGAAAGCGGCGCAGGCGAACTGGGCCAAGCCCGGCGCGCGTTCGCGCGTGCTGGTAGTGTGCGGCAGCGCGCGCAACGACGGCACCTGCCCCGGCGAGGTGTCGAAGACCTGGCGGCTCAGCGGCCTGGTGCGCGACGAGGTCGAACACGCCGGCCTCGACGCCGACCTGCTCGACCTGAGCCTCGTGACCTCGGAGTACGGCCGCCGCATCCACCCGTGCAAGGGCTGCGTCGGCACCGCGATGCCGCTGTGCCACTGGCCGTGCAGCTGCTACCCGAACCATGCGCTCGACCAAGCCAGCGACTGGATGGCCGAGATCTACGAGCGCTGGGTCAGCGCGCACGGCGTCGTGATCGTCGCGCCCACCTACTGGTACCAGTCGCCGAGCCCGTTGAAGCTGATGATCGACCGGCTGGTGTGTGCCGACGGCGGCAACCCGGACCCGACCAGCACGCACGGCAAGAAGGTGGCCGAGGCGAAGGCGATCGAGGAAAAGGGCTGGGACTTCCCGAAGCACCTCGCCGGCCGCGTGTACGGGCTGGTGGTGCACGGCGACGTGGCCGGCGTCGAGCAGCAGCGGCACGCGCTCGCCGACTGGCTCGACTGGATGGGCCTGGTCGATGCCGGCGACGGCGCGCGGCTCGCCCGCTACCTCGGCTACTACGAGCCGTACTTCAACAGCCACGAGGCGCTGGATGCCGACACGGCGTTCCAGCAGGAGACGCGCAACGTCGCGCGGGCCGTGGTGTCGGCCGTCGCGCAGTTGCGCAGCGGAACGCTGTCGCGTCCGGATGCCGGGCTGGAGCCGCCGCGCCCGAAGTAGCGGCGCGGCAACCTGGCTTCAGACCCGCGGCGGATCCCCCTCGCGCTGCGGGTGCCGGTGCTTCGCCACCGCCGCGATGAAGGCCTGGATCGTCTTGTCGTCCCCGCTACCGAGCAGCACGCCCGGGTCCGGCGTGCCATCGCCCAGCGTCGTCGGCACGCCCGCCTTCTCGATCAGCGCGCGGCCGGCGCCGAGCGCCAGCAGCGTCTTGCCGTGGCGCCAGGTCAGCGCCGGGTACTCCAGCGCCTGCCCGAGGCCGAGCAGCACGTCGACACCCTTCTGGCCATCGGGCAACACCACAGCGTCGAACAGCACCGGCGGCGAGTTCTCGATCGATCCGGTGGCCAGCAACGGCTCGCCATCGGAGGTCGACACCGCACCGATGCGCGGCGCGATCACCGTCGTCACCGCACCGGCCTTCTGCAGCGCGGCCACCAGCTTCGCGATCGGCTTGCCGGCGACGCCATGCGCCACCAGCAGCGCGATGCGCCGCGTGCGGATGCCGCCGTCGCCCGGCCGCGCCTTCAGCGACAGCGCAGGCGACACCGTCACCTCCGGCTTGGCCGGCTTCGGCAGCGCGCGCGGCAATGGCGGGGGCAGCGGCATGCCGAGCCCGTCAGCGACTGCCTTCGCGAGCGGCTTCGACACGTTCAGCAACGAGGCCACCATGCGCTCGCGCACCGCCGGCACCGTGACCTTGCTCAGCTCGAAGCGGAAGCCGCCGATGATGTGCGCCTGCTCGACAGGCGTCTGGCTCTCGAAGAACAGCGTGGCCTGCGTGTAGTGGTCGGCGAACTTCTCCGGCTTGCCGCGCAGCTTCTCGCCATCGACCGGCTGCGGGAACGACACGAAGCCCTTCGCGCCGGCCTGGAACGGGCAGCCGCCGCCGAGCGAGTTCGGCTCGTACGCGACGCGGCCGCGGTTCACCGTCTGCCGGTGCAGCCCGTCGCGCTGGTTGTTGTGCACCGGCGCGAGCGGCGCGTTGATCGGAATCTCGTGGAAGTTCGGCCCGCCCAGCCGCGAGATCTGCGTGTCGACGTACGAATGGATGCGCCCGGCCAGCAGCGGGTCGTTGCTGAAGTCGATGCCCGGCACCACGTGCGCGACACAGAACGCGACCTGCTCGGTCTCGGCGAAGAAGTTGTCCGGGTTGCGGTTCAGCACCATGCGCCCGACCGGCTGCAGCGGCACCAGCTCTTCCGGGATGATCTTGGTGGCATCCAGCACGTCGAAGCTGAAGGCCTCGGCCTGCGCCTCGCTGAACACCTGCAGGCCCAGTTCCCACTCGGGGTACTCGCCCGATTCGATCGCCTCCCACAGATCGCGCCGGTGGTAGTCGGCGTCGGCACCGGCGAGCTTCACCGCCTCGTCCCACACCAGCGAATGCGTGCCGAGCAGCGGCTTCCAGTGGAACTTGACGAAGCTGCTCTCGCCGCGCGCATTGACGAGGCGATACGTGTGCACGCCGAAGCCCTGCATCATCCGGTAGCTGCGCGGGATCGCGCGGTCGGACATCGCCCACATCAGCATGTGGGTCGACTCCGGCATCAGCGACGCGAAGTCCCAGAAGGTGTCGTGCGCCGACGCCGCCTGCGGCATGCCGTGGTGCGGCTCGGGCTTGACCGCGTGGATCAGGTCGGGGAACTTCATCGCGTCCTGGATGAAGAACACCGGGATGTTGTTGCCGACCAGGTCCCAGTTGCCCTCGTCGGTGTAGAACTTGATCGCGAAGCCGCGCACGTCGCGCGCGGTGTCGACCGAGCCGCGCTCGCCGGCCACCGTCGAGAAGCGCACGAACACCGGCGTGCGCTTGCCGGCCTCGGCGAACGGCGCGGCGCGCGTCAGCCGGGTCAGCGGCTTGTAGCACTCGAAGTAGCCGTGCGCCGCCGAGCCGCGCGCATGCACGATGCGCTCGGGGATGCGCTCGTGGTCGAAGTGCGTGATCTTCTCGCGCAGGATGAAGTCTTCGAGCAGCGCCGGCCCGCGCAGGCCCGCCTTCAGCGAGTTCTGGTTGTCGCCGACCGCGACGCCCTGGTTGGTCGTCAGCACCTCGCCGCCGGCATCGGCGCGCACGCGCTGCAGCGAGCCGAAGCCGTCGTGCGACGGCGTGTCGCCGCCGCCCTCGCCGGTCTTGCCGGTGTCGTTGGCCTCGGTCAGCGTGCCGGCGCCGGTGGACACCGACGCCAGCGGGCTGCGCTGCCCGACCGGCGGTGCGATCGCGTTGTCGCGGCCGATCTCGTTCGGCTTGTTGGCATTGAACGGGATCGCCGCGGCGAGTGCCTGCACCTCGACGGCCTGGCGCTCCTGGCCGGCGGGGCTCGGCGGGATCGGGCGGCGCTTGCCGGCGGGGGTCTTCGAGGCGGTCTTGGGCATGGGAGGGGTACTCGCTGAAAAGCAGACAGGCAGGGGGACGGCGGAGAGAGTTCGGTCAGAGGTGGCCGCGCCCGGCCAGCGCACTGCAGGCCTGCGCGCAGACACGGCAGGCCTGGGCGCAGGCCTGGCAGTGGTCCATCGAATGCTTGCCGCATTCGTCACCGCACACGCGGCACAGGTGGGCGCACAGCTCGCAGGCGTCGCCCAGGTGGGCGCTGTCGCGGGCGAGGTAGGCGGCGGTCAGCCGGCAGGCGTCGGCACAGTCGAGGTCGAGCGCGATGCAACGCCGCATCGGCGACGGATCGGGCTCGCCGAGGCACGAGACGGCGCAGTGCAGGCACGCGGTGGCGCAGGCCTGGCAGGCCGCCAGGCAGGCATCGAGGGTCTGGTCCTTCATGAGGGGGATCCTTCCGTCAAGGCGTCAAGGGGTCTTGCGCGGCTTGGTCGACTGCAGGTCCGGCGGCGCGGGCTTGTGCAGGCTGGCCTTGCCGGCCTCGGCCGACGGCAGCTCGGTGGGCGTCGCGCCATCCGGGTTGGTGCCGGCCTTCGGGCCGTGCTTGGTGTCGGGGCTGCCGGCGTCGTGGATGCTGCGCGGCTTGGTGGTCGGGTTGGACGGGCTGGAGGGCTTGCTCATCGTGGTCTCCTGGAGTGCGGGCCGCTCAGCGCCGGGGGCGGCTGAGGACCCAGAGGGCGGTGCCCAGCACCGCGGCAACGCCGACGCCGGCAGCGACGGCCTGGGGGCGGGGGCGGTGCCGGCCGAGAAAGACCTTGGCCCCCGCGAGGATCAACCCGTAGCGGCCGGCCTTGCCCGGTCGCTGGAGCCAGGTCCCGATCGCCCTGCCTGCTTCGGACAGCGGCCCCGCGTGCCGCGTGTTGCCGGTCAGGCGCGCGGTGCTGGCTTCGTCATCGATGTGTTCGATGTGTGGTGTGCTCATCGTCGACCCCTGGGATGTCATGCCGACCCGTGGCAAACGGCATACCTGTGCGGGTTGCGCAAGATCGCACCCGCAGTCGCGTACTTCTCCTACAGCGAACGCGATTCGAGTGCGTAGATTGGGGTGGTCACCTTCATCCACCCAGCCCACGCAAGGAGTTCCCATGCCGACATCCCACACCGCCACCCGCTCGCACGCCGCGACCGCCACGCGCACCCGCAAGGCCCCGCCGGCCGACGCGATCAAGCTGCTGCGCGCCGACCACGCCGAGGTGAAGAAGCTGTTCGCCGAGTACGACAAGCTGGCGAAGGCCGAGGCCGATGCCAGCAAGCGCGAGGCCCTGGCGCTCGACATCTGCACCAAGCTGACGGTGCACGCGCAGATCGAGGAAGAGATCTTCTACCCGGCCTGCCGCGACGTGCTGCAGGACCAGGACGACCTGCTCGACGAGGCCACCGTCGAGCACGCCAGCGCGAAGGACCTGATAGCCCAGCTGCAGTCGAGCTCGCCGGACGACGACATGTACGACGCCAAGGTCAAGGTGCTCGGCGAGTACATCGACCACCACGTGAAGGAAGAGCAGAACGAGCTGTTCCCGAAGGTGCGGCCGAAGCTCGATCGCAAGGAACTCGGCGAGCAGCTGCAGGCGCGCAAGGAAGCACTGCTGGCACGCCTCGACGGCGCGCACTGACGGGTCGCAGCCCCGGCCGCCGCCATGGAATCGCTGTTCGCGTTTCACGTCTCGCCGCTCGAGCTGATCGTCCGGGGCACGCTGATCTACTGGTTCCTGTTCCTGCTGTTCCGCTTCGTGCTGCGGCGCGATGTCGGATCGGTCGGGATTGCCGACGTGCTGCTGGTCGTGCTGATCGCCGACGCGTCGCAGAACGCGATGGCCGGCGGCTACGAGACGGTCGCCGAGGGCGGCGTGCTGGTGCTGACGCTGATGGGGTGGAACTGGCTGCTCGACTGGGCCGCGTTCCGCTTCGACAGCGTGCGCCGCTTTGCCGAGCCGTCACCCCTGCTGCTGGTGCGCCACGGCCGCGTGTTGCACCGCAACTTGCGGCAAGAATTCCTGACGATGGACGACCTGCAGTCCCAGCTGCGGCAAAGCGGCGTCAGCAATCTGAAAGAAGTGCGTGCGGCGTTCATGGAGTCCGACGGCCGCTTCTCGGTGATCACCCGCGACGGCCGCCAGACCCGCGGCAGCTCGCCGGCCGAAAGCCCGGCCACCGACGGCTGAGCGGCTCGCCGGTCGCTCAGCCGGCCGCCACCAGCGGCCGGGTCCGCCGCAGCACCGCTTCCAGCTCGTCCAGGTCGACCGGCTTCACGAAGTGCGCATCGAAGCCGGCCTCGCGCGAGCGCTGCCGGTCTTCCGCCTGCCCCCAGCCGCTCAGCGCGATCAGGTGGATCGCCTGGCCCCAGTGTTCCGCACGGATGCGCCGGGCCACCTCGTGGCCGGTCAGGCCGGGCAGGCCGATGTCGAGCACGATGGCCTGCGGCCGGAAATCGCCGGCCGCGGCCAGCGCCGACGGGCCGTCGTGCGCGACCCGCACCTCGTGCCCGCTCATCTCCAGCACCTCGGCCAGGCTTTCGGCGCTGTCGATGTTGTCGTCGACGACCAGCACCCGCAGCGCGCCGGCCGCGGTGCTTGCCGTGCTCGCGATGACGGCCGATGCGGGAGACGCGGCCGGCGCGTGCGGCACCGGCGCCGCGGCCGCCGGCCAGGCCACCGCCACCAG
>NZ_JBFULV010000129.1:0-16010 GCF_054049715.1 Rhizobacter sp. P5_C2
GGCTGGCTGGCCGACGGCACGCCGTTCTGGTTCAGCGCGGCCGGCACCAGCCGCACCGCGCTGCGGGCGCAGGCGCCGTGGATCGCGCGGCAATGGTCGGCGCACGGGCTCGCGGCGCCGCGTGACGATGCCGACGCGCTGGCCGCCCAGCCGTGCATCGACGTGCGCTTCTTCCAGCGCTACCCGATCCAGGCGGTGCTGCGCGCCGATGGCAGCGCGGCACCGGTCGGCGCGTTGAACGGCCGCCACCGCGTCGTGTTCCGCAACGGCACGCAGTTGCCGATCGACGCGCTGCCGGCCTTGCAGCTGCGTGTCGAGGCCGAAGGCCCGGTGATCACCGCTCGCCTGCCGCTCGAAGACTATGTGGCCCGCGTCGTCGACCGTGAAGGCCGCGCGACCGAGCTCGAGGCGGCGCGCGCGCTGGCCATCGCCGCCCGCAGCTACGTGCTGCAGAACGCGCCGCAGGCCGAGGCCTGCCGGCAGATCGCCGACGACAGCCGCACGCAGCGCGTCAGCCCGAATCCGCCCAGCGAGGCGGCCCGCGCCGCGGCGGCCTTCACCGATGGCCTGGTGATCCGCGGTGCCGAAGTGCGCTACCACCTCGACCAGGCGTCGCCCGGCGTGCTGTCGTGGCAGGCCGCGGTGGCGGCGAGCCGGCGCGGCGACGGCTTCGAGACCATCCTGCGCGCCACCTGGCCCGGCATGACGCTCGCCGGTGCGCAGGCCGCGGCTGACTGCGAGGCCCTGCCGCAGGCGCACGCCTGGCTGCTGCAACGCCAGCAGCGCTGGCGCGAGCTGCTGCGCCGCGAGGCCGGCTACCAGCCGCTCGGCGCGGAGCTGCGCGTGTGCCAGCTCGCGATGGGCACGCCGCACTCCGACCAGCGGCGGCTCGAGATCCGCGTGCGCGAGTGGCTGAGCCGCGAAGGCCGCGTGACGCTGATCCACGAATACCTGCACCTCGCCTTCCGCGACCACCCGCGCGGCCAGGACGAGGCCTACATCGAACAACTGGCACAGCGATTGGCCGACTCATGAAGATGCTCCTTCCCCTGCTCTTTCCCGTGCTGCTGGCCGCCACGGCCACCGGCGCCGCGGCGCAGGCCGCGATCGACACACCGACCTCCGGCTGGCGCAGCGCGCCGCCGCGCCAGCGCGATTTCGTGCAGGAGGTGCACTACCCGGCCGCCAGCGTCAACGTGAACGGCCGCTCGGCCAGCGCGCTGATCCGCGGCCACATCGGTGCCACCGCGAAGGCCGGTGCCGACGGCGCGCGCCAGCCGGCGCGGCTGGTGGTCGACGGCGTCGCGATGCCCTTGTCGACCGACGAAGACGGCGGCTTCGCGCGGCCCTGGTCGTTCGGCAGCGGCAGTCACGGCGTCGAGGTGCGGGCGCCCGGCGGCGGCGCCGGCAAGCGCACGCAGTTCTACGAGGCCCAGGCCGGCCGCGTGCCGACGCGGCTGCGCGTGGTGCTCAGCTGGGACAGCGACAACACCGACCTCGACCTGCACGTCGTCTCGCCCGACGGCGAGCATGTGTTCTACGGCGCGCGGGTGGCCGGCAACGGCGGCGCGCTCGACGTCGACGTGACGACCGGCTTCGGCCCCGAGATCTTCGCGACGCCCAGCCCGGTGCGCGGCGCGTACCACGTGTTCGTCAACTACTACGGTGCCGGCGAGCGGCGCGACGTGATCACCACCGCGCAGGTCGCGATCGTCGAGGACGAGGGCACGCCGCGCGAGAAGCAGCAGGTGTTCCGCGTGCCGATGCGCAAGCCCGGCGAGCTGACGCTGGTGCGGTCGTTCCTGGTGCCGTGATGCGCTGGCTTGTCGCCGCGGTGGCCGCCTGCGCGTTCGGCGCGGCGCAGGCCGACCCGGACGTGACGATGACGCACCCGCCCGGCGGCTGGACCTACAGCGGCATCTCCGACGATCCCGGCCGCGTCAGCTACGCCTACCCGAGCAACCTGATCGAGCGCGGCGGCCAGCGCCAGCGCACGCTGATCGAGGGCCGGCTGAAGCAGCTCGGCAGCGCGCGCCGCACGCCGACGATGGTGGTCAACGGCAATGCGATGCCGCTGTACACCGGCGATGACGGCCGCTTCGCGCGGCCCTACGCCTTCGGTCCCGGCTCGAACGGCATCGAGATCCGCGACGCCGACGGCCGCAGCCGCAAGCGCGTGCAGTTCTACGAGGCGAACCGGCTGAAGACGCTTGCCAAGGTGCGCATCATCCTGGCCTGGGACGACCCGCAGGCCGAGCTGGACCTGCACGTGATCACGCCGGACGGCCAGCATGCGTTCTTCGCGAACCCGGTGCTCACCGACGGCGGCGGGCTCGACGTCGACAGCGTCGACGGCGCGGGACCGGAGATGTTCTCGACCACCGCGCCGATGCCGGGCGTGTACCACGTGTACGTCAACTACTGGGGCAACTTCGGGCCCGGCGGCTACCACTTCGACGAGTCGACGCGCCAGCAGCCGGTGATCACCGCCCGCGTGACGCTGGTGTTCGACGAGAACACCGGCGCCGAGCGGCGCGAGACCTTCACGGTGCCGATGCGCAAGATCGGCGATCTGATGCTGGTGCGGTCGGTGCGGCGTGGGTGAGGGAGTTCAGCCGCTGAACGGAGGACCTTCCCAATTCGAGAGGGCTAGAAATAGGCCTCACCGCTGGGCCAGTGAACGGTACGAGTTTCGGGCAGTCCCTCGAGCAGGGTCTCCAGAAATTTGATCGCCAAGGTGAGTGCACTCAGGGGGTCGATGCCGCGGATGTCAGCCAGCCTGCCGAAATAGCCGTGGACCGCGACCGGGCAGGCGGCTTCGATTCCCGGCTCAGTCCAGTAGGGCTGACCGATGGCCAGGCGAACCTCGCCCCTCTGCCCTGTTTCGCGATCGTGCAAAACGAGTGTTCTCTCGACGACAGCCGTGAAATGTTCTTCCATCATGGGCAACCTTTCTTCAGACGCTGTCGTTGTTGGACTTGTCGAGATAGTGCCGCGGCAAGTTCAGGCGACCTGCGGTGAAGGTGTCGGCTGCTAGAGGGAACTTGCGATTCCTCGATACCACGATGAAGGGCAAGCGCGCAGGAATGCGTCGCGCCGCTGCTCGGCCGCATCCAGTTGGCCGGCCTCTCGCAGCGCGTAGAACTCATCGACCAAGGCCATCGTTCGCCTGTTCCACAGACTGTCTGTGGAGGCGATCCTTGGAATCAATTCCCCGAGCAAGGCCTCATCGAAGGCCTCGCCGGGAAGAATGTCTTCACAGAGTAGGCGAAGCAGTTGCAAGTGCTCTGATGAGATCTCGGAACCTGGGGAGAACTCCCCACTTCTGAATTCACGGATCAGTCCATAGGCTGCCGACAGGAGGTCTTGTTTCATGGGCACGAATTCTTCTTCGGTTTGCACATATCAAAAGGCCAATCTCCGGTTGCTGAACCCTGGCAGCGGCTCATGCAGGCCTCGCAGCTGCCTGTCCATCCATAGTTCACACAGTTGGCGTAGGTGCGAATGCAGAAGTTCTTGTCGTCCTTTGGCCAAGGCTCTGCGCCGGGAAGTGTGTCATCGGGAGGGACCGGTGGCCAGACCGGCGCCTTTTGGAGCGGCGCCTCCGGATTTGCCGGACCGACGGTTGGTTTCGGCAGGACCAAGTCTCGGCAACCTTGAGAAAGAAGACAACCGGCGAGGATCGCTGGCAGGAGTGCCGGCAGGGTCTGTGCGTTCATTCCATTCGGATCGACAAGGCTGAGCGGATTCCCATCGACATAGGTATATGTCGACACGCTTCCGCCAGCCAGTCCAATAGGGTCCGACTGCGTGTAGCCGCCTTTCGAACTGTCAAGGCTGCGTCGGTAGTTGTAGAACAGCCCGCTCTCCGCATCCGCGTACTGCCCCGGGAAGCGCAGGTTCTGCGTGAAGACGCCGAGCCCGCTCGGGTTGACCTCGGGCGCTGTCGTGCCGAATGGCTCGGCGAACCACTGCCAGCGGGTCGCATTGTTCATGTCGACGACGAGCCGCGGCGCGTTCAGGTGATCGGCGTGGATGTAGAACACCAACGGCGCACCGCTTGGGTTCGCTGGGTCCGGCATGAATATCGCCACCGGGATGTCGTCCAGCCAGATGTATTCGCGTAGCGCCTGTCCCGCTTGGTCGTATTCCCCGAGCAGTTCGCCGTTGAGCCCGTACACGAAGATGACCGTGCTGCTCGCTCCCGCGCTCGTCACCTTGCGGATGCGCCGCTTATCGGCGTCGTAGGTGTAGGTGCCGGTGATGCCCGCCTTCGTGATGCTCGCAAGCGATCCGCTCAGGCCGTAGATCGCCGTGTAATTCGGGTTGTCGCTGGTCGTGTTCCCCGCGTTGTCATAGCCCAAGCTGCGCGCCGGGTTCGTGATGCTCGCGAGCCGATTGCTCGTCGCCTCGACGTTGTATACGCTCGGGTTGCCGTTCAGGCTCAGGCCGGTGCGGTTGCCGTTCGGGTCGTACGTGATGGCCCAGCTGCTCGCGACTGTGGTGACCTGTGTGATCCGGTCGTTCTCGTCATAGCCGAAGCTCTGGTCCAGCGCCGGCTGCGGGATGCCGTCGTTGGCGCTCAGGTGCGTGAAGCTGATGATGCGATCGGCCGCGTCGTAGGTCACGTCGCGGAAGACGTTGCCGAGCCGATACCGGGTCACGCGGCCGCTCAGGTCGAAGAAGCGCTCGTGCGGCACCGTGCCGGCGGCCATGTTCCAGTTCCAGCGGTTCACCGGCCCGAACGGCTCCCACTGGATGTCGGTGAGCAGCGGTGTGGGCGTGCCGTTCGCGTTCTCTGCAAGACCGATCCCGGTGACGTGTCGGCTGGTGTAGCTCTGCACGACCTTGCGGCCTGACGGATAGGTGATGCTGGTCAGCCGGCCCAACGTGTAGCCGTAGCTCGTGGTGCTGACGATGGCGGTGCTGTTGGCACCTGCCGCCGGGCTCACGGACTGCACCGCTTCGAGCACTCGTCCGCGCTGGTCGTACTTGAAGCGCGACCAGCCGTTCGGATGATCGGTGCGGCTGAGGCGGTTCGCGCTGTAGCTGTAGTCCGGCCCCTTCAAGTCATAGGCCCAGTTCACCCTCTGGCTGGGCTGACCGCTCTGGCTGTAGACCAGCTGCGTCAGCCGGTCCATCGCGTCGTACGTGTAGCCTTCCAGCACGCCGCGGCTGTCGGTGCGGGTCGTCAGGTTGCCGATCTCGTTGTAGGTCTGGCTCGCCGTGCCGGTGTCGGGGCTGATCAGCTGGGTCGCGTTGCCGAAGCCGTCGCGCGGGTATTGCGTGACCAGGCTCCTCGGGTCGGTGACCTTCGTGGTCCGATCGCCACCGTCGTACTCGATGCTCGTCTTGCCGTTCTTCGGATCGGTGTGGTCCTTCACCCGGTACAGCGGGTCGTAGCTGAGCTTGGTCTCCAGGTTCAAGCCACCGGGGTCGCGGATGATCTTGGTGCGGTTGCCCTGGGCGTCGTACTCGTAGCGGGTGACGGGCGTTGGTGAAACAGGAGGCGGCGGAAGCTCTGCATGGCAGGGCGTGATGAGCAGGCAGGTCGCAACAACAAGGACCCCTGCGCGGGTCGTCGTCTTCATCGTCGGATTCCGGTGAGCGATTGGTGAGTGGGCGTCGTCACAACTCTGAAGGGGACTGCTTCGACGACGCGGTTCAACCCATTGGAACCAGCGAAGAGGGCCGGCGCAAGCGCATCGACCGGCTGACAACGACGCCATGCCAAAGCCGCATGCCCTCTACAGCAATTGGCATGCGGACCGACCACCGACGCGGGCGCGATACTTGCGCGCTACGACCTCACCATGCGCATCAAGCACGTCGAAGTCTTCAACGCCATCATGCTGACCGGCACCGTCAGCGGGGCCGCGCGCCTGCTGCACGTCACGCAGCCCGCCGTCACGCAGACGCTGCAGCATGCCGAGCTGCAACTCGGCTACGCGCTCTTCACCCGCCAGCGCAACCGGCTCG
The DNA here is from genome assembly GCF_054049715.1 of Rhizobacter sp. P5_C2. Classification (NCBI taxonomy): domain Bacteria; kingdom Pseudomonadati; phylum Pseudomonadota; class Betaproteobacteria; order Burkholderiales; family Sphaerotilaceae; genus Rhizobacter; species Rhizobacter sp. P5_C2. The sequence goes on from NZ_JBFULV010000129.1 coordinate 5,980, forward strand.
TGCCGACGCGCGAGGCGCAGGCGCTGTACCCCGAGGTGCAGCGGCTGGTCTCGCAGCTCGAATCGGTGCGGCGGCTCGCCGGCGCGCTGCGCGGCGGCCAGCAGGCCGCCCTGCGCATCCTGGTCGTGCCGTCGCTCGCGGTGCATGCGCTGCCGCAGGCGCTGGCGCTGTTCCGCCAGCGCCACCCGGCGGTGCCGGTCGCGATCCGCACGCTGCATTCGCAGGAGATCGCGCAGGCCATCGCGCTGCAGGAGGGCGATGTCGGCATCGTGTTCGGCCACAGCCCGCACCCGGCCGTGCAGCAGGTGCCGGTGGCGCAGGGCCGCATGGTGTGCGTGTCTCTGGCCACGCCGGCGCGCAGCGGCGACCGGCGCAGCACGATCGAGCTGGCCGAGGTGCTGCGCAGCAGCTTCATCCGCATCGACGAGCGCGACCCGATCGGCGCGATGCTGGCCGAGCAGTGCGCCCGCGAAGGCCTCGCGCCCGCCGGCGGCATCACCGTGCAGACGCACCACATCGCGATGACGCTCGCGGCGCAGGGCTTCGGCCCGGCGCTGATCGATTCGTTCACCGCCGCGGCCGCCGACGAAACGCTGCAGGTGCGCACGCTGGTGCCCGAGGTGCCGGTCAGCATCAGCGCGCTGCTGCCGCAGGGCGAGCGCTCGCCGCAGCCGGCCGACGACCTGATCGACGCGTTCCGCCGCGTCGTCAGTCCTGCAGCCTGAACGGCGCCGCGTCGATCGACGGCGTGCGGCCCTGCATCAGCTGCGACAGCAGCCAGGCGCTGCCGCACGCGAGCGTCAGGCCGAGCGCGCCATGGCCGGTGTTCAGCCACAGCCCGCCGATGCGCGTCGCGCCGATCAGCGGGCGCGAGCCCGGGGTCGCCGGGCGCAGGCCGGCCCAGGGCTCGGGGTCGCCGGTCTGGAACGCGCCGGGGAAGGTGTCGGTCGCGGCCTGCAGCATGGCCTCGATGCGACGCGGATCGATGCGCAGGTCGGCGCCGCGCAGTTCGGCGAAGCCTGCGATGCGCACGCGCTCGCCGAGCCGCGCATAGACCAGCTTGCGCGCCGCATCGGTCACGCTGACCTGCGGCGCCCGCGCGGCGTTGGCGATCTGCAGGCTGATGCTGTAGCCCTTGATCGGCTCGATCGGCAGCGGCACGCCGAGCGGCTTCAGCAGCGCGGCCGCACCGGGGCCGGCCGACACGACGAAGGCGTCGGCCTCGATCTCGCGCTCCGCGCCGCCGGCATCGATGCAGCGCAGCGCGTGCACGCGGCCGTCGCGCTGCACGAAGCCGGCGACGCTGGTGTCCATCCGCCAGCGCGCACCACTGGCCTCGGCCAGCGCCTGGCTCAGCTGCTGCGCATCGGTGACGGCTTCATCGGGCGTCCAGACGCCGAACGCGATCGGCGCGCGGTCGTGCGCGAGCGCCGGCTCCTGCCGCCGACACGCGTCGGCGTCCAGCACGCGCTGCCGGCAGCCGAAGCGGGCCTGCCAGGCGACCTGCCGCTGCGCCGCGTCGCGCTTGCCGGCGTCACGATGGATCACCAGCTTGCCCGCCTGGCGCACCTGCACGCCGAGCGGTCGCTCGGGCGGCGCTTCGCGTTGCCAGCGCGCCAGCACGTCGCGGCTCAGGAACGACAGGCGCAGCAGCGCTTCAGTGGTCTGCTGCACGCGCGCCTGCGTGCAAGCGCGGATGAAGGCCGCCAGCCAGCGCCAGTGCGACAGCTGCCAGCGCGGCTGCCACGACAGCGGGCTGTCGCGCGACAGCAGCCAGCCCGGCAGCGCGCGCAGCGCGGCCGGCGTCGCGAGCGGCTCGACATAGCTGTAGCTGAGCTGGGCCCCGTTGGCGCGGCTCGCGCCCTGGCCGGGGCGGTCGGCGGCATCGACCAGCGTCACCTCGAAGCCCTCGCGCGCCAGCGCCATCGCGGTGGCGCTGCCGATCACGCCGGCGCCGATGACGCAGACGTGCTTCATGCAGGCACCGCGCCGGTGGGCGCTGCCGCACGCTGCGCCTGCGACCAGGCGACGACGGCGCGCGCCAGCGCATCGGTCGCGTCGATCACCGGCAGGCCGAGCGCCGCTTCGTCGAGCACCAGCGGCAGCTCGGTGCAGCCGAGCAGCAGCGCCTCGGCACCGCGCCGCTGCAGCGCGTGCGCGGCCTTCAGCAGCAGGTCGCGGCCGAGCTCCGGTGCACCGGCCTTGACCGCGGCGATGCCCGGCATCACCCAGTCGACCATCTCGGGCGCGGTCGGCAGCACCCAATGTGGCCGATGCTGCAACGGATGCACCGATGGGCGGTTCAGATAAAGGCCCGAGGCCAGCGTTGCATCGGTCGCCAGCAGTCCGACGCGGGCACCCGGCGCGCGCCGCGCCAGTTCGGCGAGCGCGGCGTCGGCCAGGTGCAGCATCGGCAGGCCGAGCGCCGACTGCAGCGCATCGAACCACAGGTGCGCGGTGTTGCACGGCAGCACCACCAGCCCGGCGCCCGCTGCCGCGAGCCGCTCGCCGCAGGCGCGCAGCGCCGGCAGCGGCGATTCGCCTTCGCCGCGGAAGGCGGCGGTGCGATCGGGCACCTGCGGGATGCTGCTGACGATCATCGGCACGTGGTCCTGGTCGCATTGCGCCGGTGTCGCGGCCAGCACCTTGTGCAGGAAGTCGAGCGTCGCGAGCGGCCCCATGCCGCCGAGCACGCCGACCAGGCCGGGCACTGGCAGGGGAACCGGCACCGGCGAGGGCACGATCGCGCCCGCGCCGCGTGCACCGCACGCTGCGTCGTTCATGGCTGTGTCTTGTCGAGGAAGGAAGAGGGCGGGGGGCCGCTCAGGTCGCCGGCTTGTCGCTCAGCGCCTTCAGGTTGTCGCGCAGCTCCTGGCTCATCGGCGCCTGCAGGTTGATGCCCTTCGGCGGGATCGGCGACTGGAACCACTTCTTGTAGAGCGCCTCGAACTCGCCGCTCTGGATCAGCCCGGCGATCGTGTCGTCGACCAGCTTCTTGAAGGCCGGGTCCTCGCGCCGCACCATGATGGCGTACGGCTCGACCTGGATCGCCTCGCCCACCACCGCCAGCTCGGCCGGGTTGGCGGCGCTCGCCTTCAGGCCGTACAGCAGGATGTCGTCCATGCCGAACGCGACCGCGCGGCCGGTCTGCACCATCAGCGCCGATTCGGCATGGTCCTTCGCGCCCAGCAGGTCGATGCCGAGCTTCTTCTCTTCGTTCAGGTTGCGCAGGATCTTGTAGTTGGTGGTGCCGGTGGTCGACACGACCGGCTTGCCGGCCAGGTCGGCGAGCGACTTCACCGGCGTGCCGGCCTTCACCAGGAAGCGCGTGCCGGTGTAGAAGTAGTTGGTCGCGAAGGCGACCTGCTTGCCGCGCTCGCTGTTGTTGGTGGTGGAACCGCACTCGATGTCGATGGTGCCGTTCTGCAGCAGCGGGATCCGGTTGGCCGAGGTCACGGCCTGCAGCTGCACCTTCAGGTCGGCGCGGCCGGTGGACTTCTTCACCGCCTCGACCACCTTGTTGCAGATGTCGACGCCGAAGCCGACCGGCTGCGCCTTGTCGTCGAGGAACGAGAACGGGATCGACGACTCGCGGTAGGCGACGCCGATCACGCCGCTCTGCTTGACCTTCTCGAGCGTGGTCTGGGCGGCCGCGAGCAGCGGGAGCGCACAGGCGAGGAGGGACAGTGCACGAAGGGAACGCAGCGACATGGGGAGGTCCTCGAACAGCGGTTGCGGTGCGAGGATGCTAGCGAGCTTCGTGCCGGGTGAGGCATCGGATCTTCCCCGGGCCCCATCAGCCAGCCTTATGGAGGATCAGCGCTCGACCTGCACGCCCTTCCAGAACGCGACCCGGCCCTTGATCTGCGCGGCCGCCTCGCTCGGCTCCGGGTAGTACCAGACGGCATCCGGGTTGGCCTCGCCGTTCACCAGCAGGCTGTAGTAGTGCGCCTGCCCCTTCCACGGGCAGCTGGTGCGGTGGTTGCTGAAGCTGACGTATTCGCGCTTCAGGCTGTTCTCGGGGAAATAGTGGTTGCCCTCGACGACCACCGTGTCGTCGCTCTCGGCGATGGTCACGCCGTTCCAGACTGCTTTCATGCGCGTTCCTTTCGTGTCGCTGACGCGTGCGATGGTAGCGGCGGGGGTGCCGGCACCCCCGTGTTTGAAGGAAAAGCCCGCTGTTGCGCCAAGGCCGTTTGGGCTTATCGTGGTCACGGCCGCTCGATCGGCTCGCCCGGGGAGGCATCACTGCCCCACACGAGGTCGTTGGACACATGCTTTCAGCGCAGGCCCGTTTTCGCCGTCGCAGCCTGGCCTGGATCGGCTGGGCGCTTCCGGCCATCGGTGTGATGGTGATCGCTTTCATGTGGGCCTTCGTGCTGCACAGCCTGGCGGCCGAGCGCGCCCGGGTGGTCGCCGATGCCTACGCGAAGGCGCGCAGCCTGAACCGCGCGTTCGAGGAGTACACCGAGCGCGCGCTGTCGCAGCTTGACCAGATCACCAACTTCGTGGCCTACGGCGTCGAGCAGCGCGGGCGCGACGTGGACCTGCCGGGCCTGCTGCGCCGCGGGCTCGTCACCCAGCCGGGGCTGGTGGCGCTCTACGTGGCCGACGCCGACGGCCACGTGATCGCGTCGACCGGGCAGGGCCTCGGGCTCAACGTGGCCGATCGCGAGCACTTCAAGGTGCATGTCGACGGAAAGACGCCGGGGCTCTACATCAGCAAGCCGCTGGTCAGCCGGGTCAGCCAGGCCTGGACCGTGCAGCTCAGCCGGCGGCTGCAGACGCCGCAGGGCGCGTTCGCCGGCGTGGTCGTGGTGCTGACCGACCCGTCTTATTTCACCCGCTTCTACGACGAGCAGCAGCTCGGCCGCGAGGGCGTCATCAGCTTCGTCGGGCTCGACTGGACGGTGCGGGCGCGGCGCTCCGGCGACCGCCTGTGGTTCGGCGAGACGGCCGGCAACAACTTCCTGATCCACGAGCTGGCGCGCGCCTCCGAGGGCACCTACAGCGCGACCAGCCGGCTCGACGGCGTGCCGCGCCTGCTGGCCTACAAGCAGCTCGCCGACCGGCCCTTCGTCGTGTTCACCGGGCTGGCCGAATCGGAGGTGCTGGCCGAGCACGAGGCGCGCCGCCGGGCCGAGCTGGAGGTCGCCGGCGTCGCGACCGCGGTGTTGCTGGCCGTCTTCGGCGCGCTCAGCGTGCTGGTGCAGCGGCTGCGGCGCAGCGAGCGGCAACGCCACCTCGCCGACCGGTGGCTGCGCGAGGTCACCGACAACCTGCCGGCGCTGGTCGCCTACATCGACACCGCGCAGTGCTTCCAGTTCTGCAACGCAACCTTCCAGAGCTGGCTCGGCCTCGACCCGGCGGCCCAGGTCGGCCGGCACATGGTCGAGGTGCTGGGGCCGGCGATGTACGAGGCGCGGCGCGCGGCGGTGGAGCGGGCACTGGCGGGCGAGCGCGTCGAGTTCGACGTCGAGACGCCGGTGCGCGGCGAGATCCGCTGCCTGCACAACGTCTACATCCCCGACCCGGCGCGCGACGGGCGCATCCGCGGGCTGTACGCACTCAGCAGCGACGTGTCGGCGCAGAAGGCGGTGGAGCGGCAACTGGCGGCGCTGGCCCGGGTCGACGCGCTGACCGGGCTGCCGAATCGCCACGCGCTGAACGAGCGCCTGCACGAGGCGCTGGCGCGCGCCGAGCGCAGCGGCGACCTGCTGGCGCTGATGTTCCTCGATGTCGACCGCTTCAAGTCGATCAACGACCGGTTCGGCCACGGCACCGGCGACCGCGTGCTGAAGGAGTTCGGCGACCGGCTGCGCGGCAGCGTGCGCTCGACCGACACCGTAGCGCGGATGGGCGGTGACGAGTTCGTGATCGTGCTCGAGGGGCTGGGCACCGACGTGGAGCCGACCGCGGTGGCACAGAAGATCGTCGCGCAGATGAACCGGCCGTTCGAGGTCGACGGGAAGGTGCTGATCGTGACGACGAGCATCGGCGTCGCGTTCCATCGGCATGGCAACCTCGACCCGGCGGCGTTGCTGGCACGGGCGGATGGCGCGCTCTATGCGGCGAAGACGGCGGGGCGCAACACCTTTCAGCTGTCCTTGCTGTAGCCGCTACGCATACCGCGCGGCGGCCTTCGCGAGCCGTGCCGCGATGGCCGACGCGAGCGCCTTGTCGCCGGCCACGACGACGCTGTCGCCGTGGCGCAGGATGTCCATCGTCAGCTCGGTCGGGTCGCTGTACGGCACCTGCAGTTCGTAGCGGCCGTCGTCCAGCCAGCGCGCCTTCTGCTGCGGATGCCACTCTTCGTTCGCCACCCATTGCGCCGCATCGGGCTCGAACACCAGCGTCGCCCACTTCAGCGTGCTGCCGGTGCCGCTGTAGATGCCGTAGCCGGCGTCGAGCGCGGCTTCGAGGTCCTTCACCGCGACATGGCGGGCGCGCGTGTCGAGCGGCCGCGCCTCCTGCACCGCATCGAGCGCGAAGCGGCGCAGGCCGTCGCTCGCATGGCACCAGGCGTCCAGGTACCAGGTGTTGCGGTAGTTCACCAGCCGCTGCGGCGACACCTCGCGCTCGCTGGTGCTGCGGTCGGTGCGCTTGAAGTAGCGCAGCCAGATGCGCTTGCGCTGCACCAGCGCGCTGCCGAGCAGTTCGAAGTACCGGCTCGGCGTGCGGCGCCGCGCAGTGACGATCATCCTGACGCGGCGCATCAGCTCGCGCGCCTCGCTCTCGTCGGCGCCCAGCATGCCCTGCAGCTTGTCGACCATCGGCTGCAGGTGGCGCGACAGCACGCCGTCGTCGTCCAGCCCCGCCATCAGCTGGTGCATCGTCAGCAGCGCGTGGATCTCCTTCTCGCTGAACCACATGCCGGGCAGCTCGTGGCGCGCGCCGGGCAGCGCCTGCGTGTCGCCGTGCTCGAAGCGGTAACCGTTCTCGAAACGGTCGTAGACGATCGGCGCGCTGAGCCGGTCGCGCAGGTACTGCAGGTCGCGCTTCAGCGTGGCCGGCGAGATGTCGAGCTCGGCGAGCAGCGCGTCGAAGCCGACGCAGCCGCGGCTGCGCAGCAGCAGTTCGATCTTGTAGAAGCGTTCGGTGCGGTCCATGGCGATATCCGTGGGCGGTATCAGTCGGGTAGCTCACCAGATGAGCCAGCCGCGCGAGCATACCCGGATGTCTTTTCGGGGCCACGTGCACCGGTGGCTCATCTGGTGAGCTACCCGGCCGCAACACTTCGCTCCATCGCTGCATCGCGCAGCGGAACTTACGGAGCCGAACGATGACCCTCTCTTTGCCGACGTCCCTGCCGACCCCCGCCTTGCCGAACAGCCTGACCGCGCACGAGCACATCGGCTTCGAGCTGGGCTGGGACTACGGCCACTACGGCGTCACGCCGCCGGCACCGTACGCCAACGAACCCTCGCCGCTGCGCAACGGCTGGCTGTCCGGCCAGGCCGCCTTCGGCTCGCGCACGCTGCAGCCGACGCCGCCCGTGCGCAAGTGGCTGCAACTGCGGCTGCACGCCTGGCTGCGCGGCCGCAGCGTCGAGCTGGTGCAGGTGACGCCGCACTACCTGCAGCAGATCGACGTGAGCCACTGCCCGATCACGCGGCTGGCGCTGTCGTCCGACACGACCGAACGCACCGATTCAACGATCGCGTCGATCGACCGCGTGCGCAGCGATGCCGGCTATGCCGCCGGCAACCTGGCGGTGATGAGCGCCAAGGCCAACCACGCGAAGGCGGCGCATGGTTACCGCGACGCGCTGCAGTTCGTCAAGCTGATCGAAGGCGGCCCGCTCGGCGGGCTGAACGGGCTGACGGCCGAGCAGTGGTCGCGCGTCGCGGTGCTGTGCAGCTTCGTCGAGCCGCTGACACATGAAGAAGCGAGCGCGCTGCCGCTGCTGGTGCTGCCGCCGAACCGGCTGCGGCTGTTCAACCCGGTGCAGGCGCTGCAGGCCTTCATCAGCCAGCAGCTCACCGCGCCGGGCTGGAGCCACCGCATGACGCGGCTCGAAGACCTGCTGCCCGGCAAGCTGCTGCGGCGTGCGTTCCAGACCTTCTTCCATGCGCTGCTGCCGCGCGTGCTCGAGGCCGGCCGCAACAGCACGCCGCAAGCGCTGCGCTGGGCCATCGAAGACGCCTGGCGCCAGCCGCTGGTGCAGCAGCGCTGGACGCTCTTCGCGCGCCAGCTGACGGCGGCGCAGTGCGAGGCACTGGTGCAGCGCGCGAGCGCCCGGCAGCTCGGCACGGTGCGCATCGAATGCGTCAGCGACGAGCAGGCGACCGACGGCTGGGACATCGATTCGCGCGGCTACGTGCCGCACGCGGTGCTGATGCGCCGCACGGCCGGCGGCGTGCCGCGCCGGCTGCGGCCCGATGCGTTCCCGCCGGCCGGCGAGCCGCGCCAGGCGAGCCTGCCGCTGCAGTGAGTTGAGCAAGGATCTGCGACACGGTTCTCGGGGAGGAGAAGAGGAGCCGCAGGGGGTGGGCGGGAAGCGCAGGGAGGACGGAGGACTGTAAAAGGTGCTTTACATCGGCGGACTTCGTGCCTAAGATGGAATGGAAAGCAACCTTTACATGGCCTACCGATGATGAAATGCTTCTCGCCCATCCCCCGCCGCTATCTGTTCGAGCTCGGTGCCGCGATGCTGGCCTATGGGCTGGTGCTGTGCAGCTCGATCTTCCTGCTGAAGACGGGCTACTTCGAAGGCCCGTCCGCGACGCTGGTGGCGCTGCTGCCGACGCTTCCGTGCATCGCCGCCTGCTGGGCGATCCTGCGTCAGTTTCGCCGGCTCGACGAGCTGCAGATGCGGGTGCAGCTCGAAGCGCTCGGCTTCGCATTCGCCGGCACGGCCTTGCTGACCTTCAGCTACGGCTTCCTCGAAGGGGTCGGCTGGCGCCCGTTGTCGATGTTCACCGTGTGGCCGTTGATGGCGGTGTTGTGGGTCGTCGGCGGCCTGATTGCCGCCCGGCGCTACCGTTGAAGAACCGCCTGAAGACGCTGCGGGCGGAGCGCGGCTGGTCGCAGACCGAGCTGGCCGAGCGCCTGCAGGTGTCGCGCCAGACGGTCAACGCGATCGAGAACGAGCGCTACGACCCGAGCCTGCCGCTGGCCTTCCAGATCGCCCGCACCTTCGGCCTGCCGATCGAGGACATCTTCGAGGCGCCCTGAGTCGTCACCCCCTAGAAACTAAATCAATCGTTTGATTTATTTGATAGAGTCCCGGCCCATGTCGGCCAACCTCTCTGAAGCACCCCAGGCCCCGCGCGCGCCGCGCAGCGATGGCGAGCAGTCGCGCATGCGCCTGCTGCTGGCCGGGCTGCGCCTGTTCGCGCAGCACGGCTACAACAAGACCTCCACCCGCGAGATCGCCGAGGCCGCGCAGGTCAACATCGCCGCCATCAGCTACTACTTCGGCGACAAGGCGGGGCTGTACCGCGCGGTGTTCGCCGGCCCGCTGAGCACGCCGGCCGACGACATCGCCCGCTATGCCGACCCGGCGATGACGCTGCCCGACGCGCTGCACGGCCTGTACGCCGGCTTCCTCGAGCCGCTGAAGCATGGCGACATGACGCAGCAGTGCATGCGCCTGCACGTGCGCGAGATGCTGGAGCCGACCGGCGTCTGGCAGGACGAGATCGTCAACGGCATCAAGCCGCGCCACGAGGCGCTGGTCGCGCTGCTGGCGCGCCACCTGGGGCTGCGCCGTGCCGACGACGAGCTGCACCGGCTGGCGATCTGCATCGCGGCGCTGGGCGTGCACCTGCAGATCGCGCAGGACGTCACCGACGCGCTGGCGCCGCGCCTGAACAGCCACCCGCGCGCGCTCGACCTGTGGTCCGAGCGCCTGGTCCTGTATGCGCTGGCGATGGTCGACGCCGAAGGCACGCGCCGCGCGGCGCTCAAGAAAACCGACAAGAACGCAGACAAGAACGCACCCAAGAAAGAGGACAAGCGATGACGACACCGACCCGCGCCGCCCTGCTGGCGGCCACGCTGGCCGCCGTGGCGGGCCTGGCCGGCTG
>NZ_JBFULV010000130.1:0-15570 GCF_054049715.1 Rhizobacter sp. P5_C2
GCGCCGCGGTGTCGGCCGCCACCGCGCGCCAGGTGGCGCCGGCCGGCAGCGCCGCGTTCAGCTCGCCGATCGGAACGCCGAGGCGCAGCACGCCGGGTGCGAACGGCAGCAGGCTCTCGAACTTCTGGTTCCAGACGATCAGCGCGCCCGTCGCGTCGTACACCGACAGGCCGTCGTTCATGCTGTGGAACACGCTCTCCAGCAGGCGGCCCTGCACGTGCAGGCCCTGCGTCAACCGCTGCTTCTCGAGCAGGTGGTCGCGGAACACCTGGAAGGCGCGCGCCAGCTCGCCGATCTCGTCGGGGCGCGTGATGGCCGCGCTCGGCTGCGCCACGTCGCCGCCGGCCAGCCGCGTCATCGTGCGCGTCATCGCCTGCAGGTCGCGCAGCACGCGCTGCACGTACAGCGCGCCGGCCAGCGCCATCAGCACCGAGAGCGCGCTGACCAGCACCAGCGCCGACGCGCCCGAGCTCACCGTGCCGCGCACCGTGTCGCGCCGCTCGGTCGACACCTTGCGCAGCTCGCCCACGTAGGCGCTGGCACGCGCGCCGAGCTGGGTGGAGTGGCTGCGCATCAGCTGCACGACGGTGCTGAGTTGGCGTTCGGTGCGCAGCTGCCGGCGGCGCAGCTGGAACGCGCCGTCGTCGCCGAAGCACAGCGCCTGCAGCGCGGCGGCGAGCGCCGGCAGCCGGCGGTCCTCGCCGGCCTGCTGCGCGAAGACCCACAGCGCCTCGACATCGGCCTCGCTGCGGCCCAGCGTCGTGTACTCGTCGGCCAGCTCGGCCGCGACCAGCGTGCTCCAGATCGACTGCATGCTCGGCGCCTCGCGCTGCACGCGCACGCGGTTGCGGAACAGCTGGTCGCCCAGCGCATCGAGCGTGTCGCGCTGGCTGCGCAGCTGGGCCTGCTGGCGGCGCCGCTCGCTCGACAGCGCGAGCAGGCTGGTCAGGTCGCGGTCGATGCCGTCGAGCATCGCGCTCGCCTCCAGCCGCGAATCGGCCCGCGTCGGCAGGTCGCCCGACAGGCGCCGGATCTCGCCGAGCAGCACGCGCACCAGCTGGCTGTCGCTGCGGCTGGGCGATTGCATGTCGCTGTCGGCGATGCTCGGCGCGACGGCGGCCAGCTGCGACACCTTCTCGGCCAGCTCCAGCACGCGGGCGATCTCGGGCATCACGCCAGCCTCGAAGTCGTCGAGCGCGCGCTGGTTATGGCGCATGCCGGCGATGCCGGTGACGGCCAGCACGATGGTCAGCAGCAGCAGCGCGAGGAAGGTGGCAAGCAGCCGGGTGCGGATCGCGAAGCGCGCGGGCGGTTCGCCGTCGGGCACGGCAGGCGCCGCCGCCGCATCCACCGTGATGGCCTGCGCCACGTGTCAGCCGCGCGTCACCGGCACGCCGAACACATAGCCCTGGCCACGCTCGGTGCGGATGTAGGCGGGCTGGCGCGGATTGGGTTCGATCTTGCGGCGCAGGCGCAGGATCAGCACGTCGACGCTGCGGTCGTAGGCGTCGGTCTCGGTGCCGCGGAACTGCGACAGCAGCTCGTCGCGCGCCCACACTCGGCCAGTCTGCGTGACCATCGCGGCCAGCAGCGCGAACTCGCCGCGCGTCACCTCGCAGGGCTCGCCGCTGCTGCGCGCCAGCGTGCGGGCGGTGCGGTCGAGCACCCAGTCGCCGAAGCGGTAGCGCTCGTGCACCGGGTCGTCGGGGCGGGCCGCGGGCCGGGAGAGTTCGGTGGAGCGGCGCAGGCTGGCGCGCACGCGGGCCAGCAGTTCGCGCCCGGAGATCGGCTTGACGAGGAAGTCGTCGGCGGCGAGTTCGAGGCCGAGCACGCGGTCGGCCTCGTCGCCCTTGCCACTCATCATGATGATGGGCACGGTGGAGCTGCGGCGCAGTTCGCGCGCGATCGCGAGGCCGTCCTCGCCGCGCAGCTTCAGGTCGAGCATCACCAGCGAATGCGGGCGCTCGCGCAGCGCGCGCTGCATCTCGTCGCCGGTCTGCACCGCGGTGGCCTGCAGGCCGCCATCGGACAGCACCGCGCCGATCCAGTCGAGCACGTCGGGCTCGTCGTCGAGGACCAGGATGCGGTGGGGGGCGGGCATCGGGGGACTATACGAAAGCATGCTGGTGCGAGATGTCGGGAATGTCCCTCGAACGCACGGTGGTGGATTCCATGGACATGGCCTGAGCCGTTGGCTGGGCGCAGTATCATGAAACCCGCAGGAGGTGCCCATGTCGGACTTGATTGAAGAGCTTGCCCAGCGTGGTCTGGCGCTGTCCCTGGAAGACCGTGCGCGCTTGGCGGAGAGACTGCTCGATTCGCTTCAGGAGCCAGCGCTCGCAGCCATCGAAGCGGCTTGGGACGAAGAGATCGAGCGCCGAGTGGAGGCCTACGAACGAGGTGAGGTTCGAACCTTCGAGGCCGAAGACGTGTTTGCCGAGGCAAGACGCATCGCACCGTGACGGGAGTCCGGTTCACTGCCGAAGCACGCAAAGAGTTGCTTCACGAAACGAGCTACTACGAAAAGGCGGCGGAAGGTGCCGGGCGGCAGTTTCGTTTGGCGGTCGAGGCCGCGACTGCTCGCGCGCTTGCATTCCCGCAGTCCGGCAGGCCTGCACCCAAGGGCACCAGGCGCATGAGGGTGAAGGGGTTCCCTTTCTCCATCGTCTATCAGCAGACGACTGAAGGTGTGGTGGTCCACGCGGTCGCACCGTCACGGCGTCAACCGGACTATTGGGTTCAACGCGTCACGGGTGAACGCTGAAAGCTGGGCTGGTTGGCGCTGCCGGTCCGCCGGGATCACCTCCAGCGCGATGAACTGGTTGCGCTGGCCCGGTGAGAAGTTGTCGTCCGAGGCCAGCAGCAGGGTCGCGTGGCCGTTCGGCAGGCGCGGTCCCCAGGTGGCGGCCTCGATGTTGTCGATGGGCCCGATCTGCTCCGCCAGCGTCGACAGATCGAGCAGCAACCGCTTGCGCACCGGGCGCACGCCGGGCTGCTGCAGCGAATCGATGGCGGACACGTCCTGCGCGCCGCCGACCTCCGCCTCGTACAGCCGGATCGCGAAGCGGAACACCATCGTGTCGACCTCGTAGCCGCAGCGCTCGACCACCAGCAGCCGGTCGCGGTCGATCGCCAGGATCTCGCTGACGCCGTTGTCGGCGCGGCGTCCACTGCCGGTGGGCGTGCGCGGGATCGCATCGACCGGGTAGGCCACCTGCGTCAGCAGCGCGTCGTCGCGGCCGAGCAGGCTGAAGCGTGCCAGCGCGCCGTGCTGCGCGTCGGGCAGCGGGCCGTCCTCGATCAGCGGCGCTTCCATCGCGATCCACAGCGCCTGCGCATCGGGCGTGAACGCGAGGCCCTCCAGGCTCAGGTTGTGACGCGGCCCGCGCGGCGGATCGCGCTGCAGGTGCAGCCGCGCCGGCAGAGCCAGCTCGCGCAGGAAGCGGCCGTCGCGGTCCATGCGGCGCACGAACGGGTCGAGTCCGAGGCCGCGGTCGCCTTCGCTGGTGTACAGCAGGCTGCCGTCGCGCGGATCGATGCGCAGCGCCTCCGGGTCCGGCACCACCGCGCCGGGCCGCGCGCGTGCCTGCGCGAGCCCGGGATAGGCCGTGCCGTCGGGCTGGCGCAGCAGCGTCACCGCCAGCGGCTCGATCGCACCGATGCCCTGCGCGTCGATGCGCAGGCGCAGCGTGTAGAAGCGCGCCGGCGCGAGCTCGGACTTGTCGTCGCTGAGCATCAGCCAGTCGCCGCTGGCCGGATCGCGGTCCATGCCGGAGATGCCGCCGAAGTACTGCAGCACGCCCTCGGGCGTGCGCGCCAGCGTCGCACTGCCGAGCAGCCGCAGGCCGGCGATCGGCCAGGCGACCGATGCGGACGACGCAGACGGCAACGCCGACGCGGCGCAACCCGCCAGCAGCCAGGCCGCGACAACGCACACCAAGCCGGTGCCCACGGTCCTTCTGCCACGCCGAAATCCGTGCATCGTTTCTCCCACCTCACACCCATTCACCAAACTGGTACGTACCAGATGCTAGCGCAAATGGAAGCCCGAATCCGCATGACAGTTCCGTGAAACTTGCAAGCACCGCGGGTGTGCATCTTCGCGTGGCTGGACGATGACAGCGCTCGGGTTTCGTTTTGCCGCACGCCGGATTCCTACGCTGATGGCATTCCAGTCCAACGACCGCGTTGGCCACGAAAGGAGTACCGCGCCATGTCCTTCCCGTCCCTCCCCGACAAGCTGTCCAAGCGTCCTGCCAACCCGCTGTCGCCGCCTGCGCTGACGCACACGAAGCAGCCCTCCCTCGGCAGCCATGATGGCCATGACGGCATCTCGAAGCCGACCTCGCCGCTCGAAGGAAAGGTCGACACGCGCCGCGTCTCGAAAGCCGATCGCACGCGGCGCACCCACCGGACCGAGGCAAGCTCGCTCGCGTCGTCGCGCAACACCTCGGTGGAGCGCGAGCCGCCGACACCGTTCGAGACCGCGCGGGCGAACTACGGCACGAGCCTCGCGAACCTGAAGGCCCTGCCGGGCGCCTTCTACGCACCGTCGGCGTCGGCCGGCCTTGAGTTGAACGGCCTGAACGACCACGACGGCGTGCTGATCGTGCCGGCGAAGGACGGGCCGAGCATGGTCGCGGAGCGCTTCGCCGTCGTGAAGCAGAACGTCGGCGGCGAAGACCGCTATTTCATCAAGGGCCACGGCGACTTCGCGGTGCCGTTCGAGGACTTCAAGCGCGTGCTCGCGGAGGTCAATGCCCGCACTGACGCGCAGACCACCGAGCACCTGAAGGACCTCAAGAAGGAGCTGCAGACGGCGCTCGGCACCCAGCCGTGGGAAGACCCGCTGGTCGAAACGCCGCTGCGCAGCGAGGTGCTCGCGCTGTCGGCGAAGTCGGACCTGAGCTTCCGGCGCGACGACAAGGAATCCGACGACGTGCTGATGCCGAAGCCGCTGAACCCGACGCCGTTCCCGAAGAAGGTGTCGTGGGCCAATTCGGAGAACGCGCTGTGCCCGGGCTGCGGGCCGGTGCTGAAGAACGGCACGCGGCTGTACCAGCTCGACTGGAACCGCGTCGAGAACCGCCTGATGGGTTTCAAGAACAACAACGGCGGCGTCGAGCGGCTGGATTCGATCATGGCCGACACGGTGGACGGCCACAAGGCACCGGTGCTGGTCGACGGGCCGGTGATGTTCGAGCTGTCGGGCATCAAGCGCTGGCAGCTGATCGGGCCGGCCAACGAGCAGTCGGGCGCCAGGGGCGGCGCGGTCTCGCGGGCCGGCACGGCGGCGGGGCAACTGTTGAAGTCGGCCACCGGCCATGGCGACAACGCGATCGCGCAGGGCACCGCGGATGAGCTCGACACCGTGATGCACAAGCTGCGGCCCGGCGCGAAGATCCGCATCACCACCGAAGACGGCGCGGTGCACGACCTGATGCTGACCGACAAGGGCATGAGCCTGTCGCTCGCGAAGACCACTGCCGGGCCGGGCGGCGGCGACCACAAGGGCGCGCTCGGCGTCGGCATGGACGTCGGGTCGGTCGGCCACCGGAAGGACGAGGAAGACGCGCCGATCGATTCGCGGCGCGTCCAGGCCGACGTCAACGTCTACTCGTACCAGGGGCACTACACCGGCCGGCACGGCACGCCGGACGGCCTGCCCGATCCGCAGCTGGTGCTGTCGACCGGCGAGCCGCTGAAGGCCGGTCCGTTGGTGAACAAGACGAACGACGCGTACGGCGTCGCGCAGGCCTTCGGGCGGCTGGCCTTGTACAAGCCGAACCTGGCGGGCCCGGGCGGCGGCGCCCGCGCGCGGCTGGTCAACGTGCTGATGCTGGCGCTCGCGAAGTTCGGCACCACCGCGCTGTCGGCGATGGCCGACGAGGCGATGCGCGGCAAGGACGGCGTGCACATCGACGGCGCGACGCGCTTCTCCGGCGTCGGCAGCGGCAAGGCCTCGATCGGCACGCTGGCCGGGTCGACCGCGCTGATCGTGCTGGCGCAGGAGCTGGTCACCGCGCTGAAGGACGCGATCCTGCCGGCCCTCCCCGAGGGCTGGCAGCACCCGAGCAGCGACGTCGCGCGCAACGCGCTCACGCTGGTCGGCACGGCGCTCGAGGAAATGGTGCGGCTGGAGATCAACCTCGGCCTGCAGAAGGCGCTCGGGCTGCGCGAAGGCACCGGCTGGGACCACGCGACCCTCGCGATCTCGTCCGGGCTGAAGGCGGTGCTGGAGACGGTGCGCGACAACATCGGCGGACCCGAGGCGCGGCCCTACGCGCACATGGTCATCGACGCCGCGGAGTCGCTGCAGTACATGATGCTGCGCGTGACCGGCATGGTGATGAGCGAGCCGCCGGGCGAGGCCGGGCGGCTGACCAATTTCAACGAAGCGGCGCGCACGCGCGTCAACCTGCGGCTGTACGACCAGGTGCTGGCGCCGGTCTTCAGCCAGCTGCTGAACTCGCAGGGCATCCTCGGCGAGAACGCCAACCCGTTCGACCACCAGATCGCGCGCGAACGCATGATCGAGCGCTTCGGCTCGCAGTTGAAGACCGCGCTGACGGCGCTGATGGACGGCGACACCGGGCCGCTGCAGGCGATGGTGAAGGACAAGGGCATCGTCGCGACCGTGCGGGCCAAGCTCGAGCAGGTGCTGCTGGGCGGGCGCGACAAGGCCGACACCGAGTTCTTCAGCAACACCGACCAGAAGCGCGAGCACCTCAAGCAGATGCTGAACCGCGTCGACCTGATGGCCGGCAGCCTCGATGCGACGATCGCGCTCGTCGGCTCGTTGATCGAGCCGCTGCACGCCTGGTTCTCAGGGACGCCGGACACGCAGTCCGCGCTGGAGGCCGGCATCCCCGAGAACCGCATCGCCCGTGCGATCCAGATGCAGGACCTGTCCGACGACGGCACCGTGGCGCGCCGAGACGAGCGCGAGCAGCACCTGCAGGCGACCCGCGATGCGCAGGACGCCCGCATCCTCGGCGCCCAGGCCTACGAGGCCGGCAACGCCGTGCTGCCGGCCGGCGCGAAGCCGCCGACCACCAACAGCCTCGCCGAGGCCAGCCCGGCCCAGCGCCGGTTCGTGCAAGCGCAAAGCACCCAGCTGCAAGGGCGCCACAACGCGCTGGCGGAAGCCGACGGCTCGCTCGACCTGTCCGGGCAGCAAGGCGGGCCGCTGCGCGCGATGCTGCCGCAGCCCACCAGCGTCGACTATGCGCAGCGCACGCGGCTGGCGGCCGGCAAGACCTCGACGCTGGGCGTGCCGGCCGCGTTGCGCGACGGCGCGGTCCACAAGCCCGGCGTGCCGCTCGACCTGGTGCCGAAGGGGGTCGGCACCTTCGCCAACAAGCTGCAGGCCGATTCGATGCCGCAGCACGTGCCGATGACCAAGGCCGCCGGCATGAAGGACGTCGTGAAGGGCCGCGCGCCGGCGAGCCGCATCCCGGTGATCACCGAGCCGGCGGTGTTGGACGCCGAGATGCGCAAGCGCATCGACCAGTCGGTGCGCGACTACACCGTCGAGTCGCAGTTCTTCCACTACCCGCTGCGCTGGCCGGTCACCGGCGAGCCGCAGTACCTGAACATCGTGCCGGGCGTGCAGGTGCCGTACAACGTGCTGAACAAGCCCGGCAACGTGAAGGGCGAGAAGCGCGAGCGGGTCGACCCGATCGAGGCGCTGTACGCCAACATCGGCTGCGCGCGGGCCGAGAAGTTCCCGGCCGAGCTGCTGCGGGCGGTGGTCACCGAGGCGGCCTACAAGCCGGAATCCGGCGGGCCCGAGCCGAGCGGCGAGCTCCACGCGAAGGGCAGCAAGGGCGTGCTGACCGAGATCTTCTCGGCCTCGGGGTCGGAGCGGGTGGCGGCGCAGTTCAACCTGCCGATCTCCGGCTTCGGCGCGGCGCCGCGCGACCGCAGCCAGCGCCTCGACCTGGTCGAGGAGACCGGCGTCAACGTCGCGACGATGAGCGACCTCGCGCAGGCCGAGGTGATCCTGATGCCGGGCGCCGTCTTCACGACCAAGCACGTGGACCCGAACGCCGGCCAGCGGCCGCCGGCCACGGGGGCGAAGCGGACGCAGGACATCGGCCAGGTGGTGCACATGGAGCAGCAGGACACCTACCAGCTGGAGAAGGCCTTCGACGACCACCTGCCGTACCTCGCGAACGGCAGCGGCAGCGCACCGGCGGACGGCACGCTGATGGTCCACCCCGAGACCGGGCAGTTCATGCGCTACACGACGGCGCCGCAGGGGAACGACAAGCTGTACGACCCGGCGACCGGCAAGTTCGCCGCGTTCGATGCCGCGAACCCGCCGCTGCGCGGGGGCTTCAAGTTCGTCGACGCGACCCGGAACTACTTCCTCGGCAAGCCGCTGGAGTTCGACAGCGCCGCGGACCTGCAGGCGCTGTGGCGCCACCCGTACACCGGCGACACCGCCAAGCGCAGCACCAAGGACGCGATCCACGCGGCCATCCTGCGCGGTGCGGACAGCGACCCGATCGTCAACCACCTCGACGAGGCGACGAAGAACCTGCACCACGAGCATTTCCGCAAGAAGGGCGGCTTCTACGACACCCGCCTGAACGGCGCGGGCGTGCGCGAGTACATCAACCCGCGCGCGCAGGCCGAAGCCGCGGCCACCGCGAAGACCAAGCAGGATGCCGGCAAGGTCGTGACCGAGAACCTGGGCGCCAAGCTCTACGACACGCCGCAGACGCCGCTGCAGACCGAGATGCTGGCCTGGACCACGGCCAGCATGCTGCGCACGCCGATCCAGCTGGTGCCGGTGGGCGAGGATTCGGGCGTGCCGGCGGACGGGCTGAACATCAACGAGACCTATGACAAGGTCGACCTGCTGAAGCACCCGCTGGAGAAGAAGCCGGACCCGGCGGTGGTGATCGGCGTCGGCAAGGACGGCTACTACGCGATGCGCAACCAGAACGGCAAGTTCGTGCCGACGCACCGCATCTCCGGGCGCAGCGAAGGCCGCACGGCCGAGAACTTCATGCAGGCCTACCTGCGCGCCGGGCACCTGGACAAGGCCGACTATGCCGAGCTGCCGGCCGGCGAGGGCGAAGACAAGCCGAGCTACGTGCCGGGCAACCGGGCCGCGAACTCGGGCCGCGCGCTGTACGACAAGCTGGGCAGCTTCGCCGCGACCGACTACATCGTGCTGCAGCAGGCGCTGGTCGCGCGCCGGGACGAGGCTCAGGGCCGGGCCGAAGCCTGACGAATCAGAGGGTGAGAGCGAATCCGGCGTGCCCGAGCAGCCTGTCCAAACGCGCCCAATCAAGGCGCAAAGCGCAGCCGTAGCTCGGGCTACGGCGAGCATTTGCAACGCAGAGTGGGCGCGTTTGGGCAGGATGAGCGGGCATGGCGGATTTGCTCTCACCCTCTCAGGCGAGCCGCGCGATCTCGGCGTGCACCCGCTCGAGCAGGCCTTCGCGATCGACCGCAGTCGCAAGCTCGAAGCGGGGGCCGTGACCATCGGCGTCGGGCCGCAGCCGGCCTTCGTCGGGGCCGGGCGCGCGCTCGACATCGGCGTGTAACTGCCGGCAGTCGAACAGCTGCGGCGCGAGCGCGAACGCCACCGGGCAGGCGTCGTGCAGCAGCGGGTCCTCGAAGGCATAGGCCGCCAGCATCGCGTGCGCCGCGCGGCCGGCGCGCGTGCGCAGGCGGTCGAGCGACGCGATCCAGTCGGCGCTCATCGCGGCCTGCGACGTGACGTCGAGCCCGAACAGCGTCAGCGCGGCGCCGGCGTTCAGCACCACGCTCGCGGCTGTCGCATCGGCGTGGAAGTTGAACTCCGCCGCCGGTGTCACGTTGCCCGGGCAGAACGCCGCGCCGCCCATCACCAGCAGCGCCTTCGCGCGCCGCAGCAGCCCGGGCTGGCGGATCTCGACCATCGCGAGGTTGGTCAGCGGGCCGATCGCGATCAGCGTCAGCGTGCCGAGGGGCTCGTCGCGCAGCATCCTCGCGAGGAAGTCGACTGCGTGCTCCTGGCGCGGCGCGGGGCCGGCATCAAGCGCGACGCCACCGAGACCGTCCTCGCCATGGACGAGGTTGCTGCGCGCCTCGGGCAGCGCGAGCGGCCGAGCGCAGCCGGCATGCACCGGCACGTCGCCGCGCCCGGCCAGTTCCAGCAGCGCGCAGGCATTGGCCGTGGTCGTGTGCACCGGCCGGTTGCCGGCGACGCAGCTGACGCCCAGCAGGTCCAGCTGCGGCGAGGCCGCGGCCATCAGCAGCGCGAGCGCATCGTCGATGCCGGGATCGCAATCGAGCACGATCTTCGTGGGGGTCAGCATGGACAGTCCTCGTCGGCAACGTCGGCTGGCGCCGCGGCCGCCTCGCCGAGCATCGTCGCCATGTTCTGCGGCGTGGCCAGCCCCGAGCGCGCGCCCACCGCCTGCACCGTGCGGCTGGCCGCCGCGCACGCGAAGGCCAGGCAGGTGGCCAGGCTGCGCCAGCGCCGCCGCGCGACCAGGAAGGCCGCATTGAAACTGTCGCCGGCGCCGGTGGTGTCGATCACGCGCACCGGCCAGGCCGGCTGCACCGCCCAGTCGTCGGCACTCGCCGCGATCGCGCCGCGCGCGCCCAGGCTCACGACGATCACGCGCGGCCCGCCGGCCGCCAGCATGTCGCCCAGCGCCTCGCGCGACGGGATGCGCCCGCTCGCCGACAGGAAGCCCGATTCGTTGAAGAACGCCACGTCGCTGCCGGCCAGCAGCGCGGCCAGCGTCACCGGGTCGCCGGCCACCTCGCGCTCGACGTCGATCGCCACCCGCGTGCCGACCGCGCGCGCCGCCGCGCTGAGCCGCGCGAACGCCTCGGCGTCGTAGGGCATCGTGTAGACGCAGCGGCTGTCGGCCAGCGCGTCGATGAAGCCGGGGCGCTGCTCGGGCGACGCCTCGCGGCGCCGCTTCATCGGCACGTAGACGATCGCCCGCTCGCCGCTCGCGCTGACGAACACCGTCGTCATCGCCGACGCGGTGGCGCGGCGCGGCGCGAGGTGCGCGGTCGACACGCCGTGCAGGTGGAAGTCGTCGATCAGCAACTGCGCATGCGGATCGTCGCCGACCTCGCCGAACACCGCGCTGCGCCAGCCGAGCCGGCTCGCCGCGCAGGCCACGTTCGATTCGGTGCCGCCGGCGTAGACGCCGAGCGCCCGCCCGAGCGTCTTGTCGTCCCAGCGCGGCAGGCGGCGCGCGCCGATGACCAGGTCGACGCAGGGGTTGCCGACGGCGAGCAGGTCGATGCCGCGCGAGGCGGGCGCTTTCTTCATGGGCCCACCCGCCCGCCGGCGATGTGCGCGAGGCCGGCGGCCAGCGCATCGAGCTCGTAGTCGCCGTCGTTGGCGGCGCGGAACTCGCCGTACAGCGGCTGCACCAGCGCGGCGCGGCCGTGCATCGCGCCGGCGATCGCGCCGGCCATCGTCGCGATCGAGTCGGTGTCGTTGCCGATCGACGCGCACAGCGAGATGGTGCGCAGTGGATCCGCACCGGCATAGGCCAGCACGCCGATCGCGGCCGCCACCGATTCGGCGGCCAGCACCGAGTTGCCGACCTGCTGCTCGGTCTCGACCATGAACGCGAGATCGTCGCCGGCCGCGCGCGCCTGGTCGGCGATGTTCAGCGCCATCATCAGCCGCGTCGCGAAGCGCGGGCCGGGCACCCGGCGTGCGCGCTGCGCGGCGATCTCCTCGCCGATGCGCGCGCCGTCGATGCAGGCCTGCAGCACCGCGTCGAGCGAGCACGGCAGCAGCGCCTGCGCGACGCCCGCGGCGATGGCGCAGGCCGACGAGATCGCGACATCGGTGTCGTGCGACGGCAGGCAGGTCACGAAGGCCAGCTCGCAGGCGGCGCGCAGGTCGCCCGGGTGCACCAGCCCGCAGGGTGCGACGCGCATCGCCGCGCCATTGGTGTTGCCCACCGTGCTCATCTTGCGCGACGAGTTGCCGATCACGCCGACGCGCGAGACGTCGTCACCGTTCTGCAGCGCCTTCACGATGTTGGCGGTGCTCGGCCCCATGAAGCCGGCCTTCGGGCTGGTGGCGGCCCAGTCGAGCAGGCAGGCGACCCAGCCGTCGTGGTCGAGCCGGCCTTCGGCGCGCAGCAGTGCACGCGCCAGGTAATACATCTGGCTGGCGTCGTCGGTCACCTCGGCGCGCCGGCCGCCGTTGGCACCGGCGAAGGTGTCGGGCGGCGGATCGCCGAAGTGCCGCACCAGGCCGCCGTGCGCGGCGGCGATCTCGGCGATGGTCCATTGTTCGGTCTGGGCTCCGAGGGCGTCGCCCATGCCTGCGAGGCACAGCGAGCCCAGGATGCGCTCGTGCAGCGCGTGGGTCATGTCGTCATTTCTCCCTGCGGCGCGGCCGGCGGGGCGGCGCGCCATTGATGAAGCGACGCCGCGGCGAGGCGGCGTTGCGCGGCGGCGCGCCGCTGGCTGAACACCACCAGCGCGACGATCGTGACGAGCGGCGGCACCATGTAGACCACCTGGCTCGGAATGTCGAACAGCGCGAGCTGCGTCGCGAGCACCGACGACGCGCCGAACAGCAGCGCGGCCAGCACGGTGCCGAGCGGGCGGCGCCCGCCCATGAAGACGGCGGCCAGCGCGAGGAAGCCGCGACCGGCCGACATCTCGGCCTGGAACAGCGTCAGGTAGCCCATCGCGAGGTACAGCCCGCCGAGGCCGGCGAGCACGCCGCTGGCGGCGAGCGCGAGGTACTGCAGCCGTTTCGCGGGCAGGCCGCCGGCACGCGCCGCCACGGGGTTCTCGCCGACCGCGCGCAGCCGCAGGCCGAGCCGTGTGCGGTACAGCGTGAACGACAGCAGCGCGGCGGCGCCGAACGCGACCCACACCAGCAGCGGGTGGCCGCCGCGGCCGTCGCCGTTGAGCAGCGTGTCGAGCGCGGGCCAGCCCTGCAATCCCGGCAGGTGCAGCACCGGCAGCACCGAACTCGCGAGCGTGGCGGTGGAGCCCTTGTCGCCTGTCAGCGTGACCAT
This sequence comes from Rhizobacter sp. P5_C2, assembly GCF_054049715.1. Lineage (NCBI taxonomy): Bacteria > Pseudomonadati > Pseudomonadota > Betaproteobacteria > Burkholderiales > Sphaerotilaceae > Rhizobacter > Rhizobacter sp. P5_C2. Next base: position 13,020 of record NZ_JBFULV010000130.1, read on the forward strand.
CAGGAACACCGTCAGGCCGGCGGCCAGCAGGTTGATGCCGATGCCGGCGACGATCAGGTCGGCACCGAACTCGAGGTGGAACACAGCGAGCAGCAGCGCGCCCAGCACCGCCGCCGCGAGGCCTGCGAGCGGGCCGACGAGCGGCGCGACCCACGGCGCGGCGCCGGGGAACCACTGCAGCGCATACGCGGAACCGATCACGCCGAAGAACGCGGCCAGCAGCATCAGCCCTTCGAGCGCGACGTTGACGACGCCGGCCAGCTCGGCAACCAGTCCGCCGAGCGCGGCAAGGATGATCGGCGCGGCGGCGCGCAGCAGCGCGGCACCGAGCGTGGCGGCGACCAGCGCGAACGAGGTCGATTCGAGGCTCATCGCGCTGCTTTCCACTTCAGCCACGACGCCGGCAGCAGCCGCTGCGACACCACCAGCAGCACGATGCAGGCCTGGATCACCAGCACCATCTCGCGCGAGACATCGCTCGCCAGCTCCATGGCCTGCGCGCCGGTCTTCAGGTAGGCATACAGCAGCGCAGCGAGCGGCACCGCGCGCGGCTCGTTGCGCGCCAGCAGCGCGACCACCAGGCCCTCGAAACCGAGGCCGGGATTCAGGTCGACCGGCAGCCGCTTCAGCAGCCCGTGCGACAGGTGGAAGCCGGCGAGCCCGGCGAACGCGCCGCCGATCGCCATCGACAGCGCGACCGTGCGCGCCACTGGCACGCCGGTCTGCGCCGCGAAGGCCGGCGCATCGCCGACCACGCGCAGCTCGTAGCCGAGCGTCGTGCGCGCGAGCAGCCAGGCGGCCAGCGCGGTGGCCAGCGGCACCAGCAGGATGAGCAGCGTCACGTGCGTGCGCGGCAGCAGCGGCGCGAGCAGCGCCGGCGTCGGCACCGCCGGCGTCGCGATGTAGGCGATGCCGCCATCGTGGAAGGCGTGCGTGACGACCGCGCGGAACAGCTGCACCGCGATCAGGTTGAGCATCAGCGTCGTGACGATCTCGCTCGCGCCGAAGCGCGCCTTCAGCAGGCCGGCGATGCCGCCCCACAGGAAGCCGGCCGACAGCGCGGCGATCAGCGCGACCGGAAGGCCGAGCAGCGGAAAGCCGCCAAGCTGCACGCCGACCCAGGTGGCCGCCAGCGCGCCGAGGAAGAACTGGCCGTCGGCACCGATCGAGAACTGGCGCGCGCGAAAACCGAACAGCACCGCGAGGCCGAGCAGGCTCAGCGTGACCGTGTCCTCGATCACGGTGCCGACACGCGTGAGCCGCATCAGTTGCCAGCCGGTCTCGTCGGACCAGCGCAGCTGCGGCATCGGGCCGGTCAGCAGCGCGTGGAACGCGATGCCCGGCGTGCGGCTGACGAGGCAGGTCAGCGCAAAGCCGACGGCGAGCGCCAGCGCGATCGCGAGCCAGGCTGGCGGCCGCTGCAGGCCGTCGGAGGGTGTCGTCATGCGCGGCTCTCGGTCGAATCGGTGAACGGCGCATCGAGCGCCGCGCTGCCGCGGGGATCTGCCGCCAGCCCGGTCATGTAGCGGCCGATCTCGCGCGCTGACGCCTGGCCGGCCGCGAAGTGCGCGACGACGCGGCCCTCGTACAGCACCGCGATGCGGTCCGACAGCGCGAGCAGCTCGTCGAGATCGGCCGAGATCAGCAGCACCGCCGCGCCGCCGTCGCGCAGGCCCACGAGCGCGCGGCGCAGCGTGTCGGCCGCGCCGATGTCGACGCCGCGCGTCGGCTGGCAGGCGAGCAGCAGGCGCGGTTGCGCGTCGAGCTCGCGGCCGACGACGATCTTCTGCATGTTGCCGCCCGACAGCATGCCGATCGGCTGCAGCTCGTCGCGTGCGCGCACGCCGAACGCGTCGATCAGCCGGCGCGCGCGGGCGCGGATGAAGGCCAGGTCGAGCACGCCGCGGCGCGACGCGGGCGGGCGGTGGTAGTCGATCGAGCTGCTGTTGTCGGCGATGTCCAGCGTGGGCGCGACGCCGCCGTGCAGCCGGTCCTCGGGAATGCAGCCGATGCCCATCGCCTGCGCGCGGCGCACGCCGGGCGACAGTGGCTGGCCGTCGATGTCGGCCCGCCCGGCGCTCGCGGGGAGCAGGCCGCTCAGCACCTCGGCCAGCGCCTTCTGGCCATTGCCCTCGACGCCGGCGATGCCGAGGATCTCGCCGCGCGCGACATCGAAACTCGCGTCCAGCAGCTCCGGCCGGCCATGCGGCGGCACGTGGGCCAGGCCGCGCACCCGCAGCAGCGGCTCGCGGCCGCGGGCATCGACGCGCGCGACCGGCAGCGCCGGCAGCGGCTCGCCGACGATCATCGACGCCAGCGTGGACGCGTCGGTGCCGGCCGACACGCCGCGCCCGCTGACGCGGCCGGCGCGCAGCACCGTGAAGCGCTGCGCGACGCGCTGCACCTCGGCCAGCTTGTGCGTCACCAGCACGATCGACAAGCCGGCACGTACCAGTTGCTGCAGCGACGCGAACAGCGCATCGCACTCCTGCGGCGACAGCAGCGCGGTCGGCTCGTCGAGCAGCAGCAGCTGCGCACCGCGGTGCAGCGC
>NZ_JBFULV010000131.1:0-15536 GCF_054049715.1 Rhizobacter sp. P5_C2
CTCTTGCACAGGCGCCCTCAACGAGATTCAATCGACCCTTCCTCGGCTGTTTGCGAGGTGAGTGAATGAGCGACGAAGTGAAGCCCAGCGAGACAGCAAGCTACCTGCAGGGTGAAGTGATCTGTGCGATGGCCATGATCGCTGCGCTCGTGAAGCTGTTGCCGGACAAGGATGCATTCCGTCGCGAGGCAGTCGCTGAACTGGATCTGCTTCGAGATGCCTTCACTGAGAACCCCAACGCAGGCCCACAGCTAAAGGCCGTTGGCATGACGAGGTTGTGGTTGGTCGACCTGATGCAGTCGTTTCCTGTAGAAAAGCCTCACTGACCTCCCGGATAGTTTGCTTTGGTGCGCACGATCCCCCAGGAAGTGCCATGGCGAAGCGCGGCGGTCCACGCCCGTGTGGCGGCTGCCCACACCTTGGGCGATTGTCAGGTTGCCGGATCAAGCATCTCGATTTCAGCGATCGACTGCAGCTCCCGCAGAAAATCGCCTCGATTCCGGGCGAGCCAGCCGACGATCTTGGCGTTCTCCAAGAGCGCGAGGATGTAGGACTTCACCACGACAAGTTGCAGGCAGTTTGGACCGTACGTCCCTCCCAGTTGCTTCGCGTTCGATTGAACCGCCGCCATCTCTCGCTGAAGGTGGTGTCGAGCCTCCGTTGAGGTGTTCACCTGTCTACGAGACTGGGCATCTTCTGTCAGCAACTCAGCCGGCGTCGCGTGCAACATCACCAACGAGAACTTCACCGAGTAGTTTTGGAGATCGATGGTCGTCTGAGCCACATCGATCTGCCGAGACGGCTTCATGCGCTGAAGTGCGTGGAACAGGCCCCTAGTGGCCGGCTTGTCCGCCAAGAGTTGGACGGCTTCGGGACAGATTCCATCAAGCATCCGAAGTCTGTCTCGGATGGATTCCACTGAGATGCCGAGTGCCTGGGACAGGGTCTCCATCGAAGCGCCTCCATCCGCGGCTCGAATGATCAGCCGATGCTCTTGGACAGCCGAGAGCCTGTTGACTTGGCGGTTGTAGCTGAGGCCCTCGCAGTCCGTCAGGACCCGGCACAGCGCCCTGGTGAGATCGACCTCGGTCAGTGCCGCCTTTCGCAGCAATCCGTCGAGAACCGAATAGCCTCCACCTTCGTCCTGCGGCCTGGGAACAATGACCAATGGGTCCAGCAGCCCAACAGCACGAATCGACTCGAGTATCTGTCGGTACTTTGCGCTGCTGAGAACCGACTGAGGCAGCGCCTTGTTGCTATGGAGCTGACCGAGCTCGAGCTCCAAGTAGTTGGGGTTGGTGGCCAGTTTGGCAGACGGATGGGATGCGGTCATCGAACTATCTCCACATCGGATACGCCATCGACGAGGTAGCGCGGCGCGGTGCCCTTCCCCTCGTTCCTCAAGAGCGAGACGAACTCTGGATCCGCGAACAGTTCCTTGAAGATCTTCTGAGCCGTCTTCAACGCAGCCTGCGCACGGTCCGCCTTTCGCTGAAGCGAGCGATGCTCTCGCGTTTGCTGCTGGTAGGACTCGACCAGTTCCTGGTCCGATGGATGTTGGCCACCGAGCGTGCCTGGCTCCGGAGCACGGTGAGTCATCCGCTCGCCGCATAGGCTACCGACCTGGGTCGCCGAAGGTTCACCCCTCTGGGCCCTCTCTATCGCTTTCATTGGGGTTGCCCCAACAGAGGCGCTCGTGTCGCGAGCGCGTACAGGGGGGTCAATGTCTTCGTGCGGTACACATCCAGGGCTCGGCCGTTGCTATCCATTCGCGGCAGTCTTGACGCAGGCATGTCCATCGAAGGAAGCAGGTAGTAGTCCTGCACACCAGCGTTGTCGAAGTCCATCCGTACGATGACGACGATATCGGTGGGAGCTGAGGGCATATGGATACGCCACTGGTAGTAACCGCGCGCGTTGCCTCGGTTCGGCGCCACGATGATCTGCACGGTCAGCTCGCCGTTGACAGTCAGCCGTAGGCCCTCTGGGTCGAGCGTGCAAGAACTGCCGCTTGCTAGAAAACCAGCTACCACGTCAGCCACGATCAGTTGGCTCTGCTCCCGAAGCGTGCGATTGACCTGTTCGAATCCACGGTTCTGCTTCAGGTCATAGCCGACCAGCCCGTAGAGCTTGGTCAGGCTTCCAAAGATCCGGAGATACGAGGAGACGGACGGGACGTTTTTGCTCCTGGCAAGAATGTCCGCGGATAGCTGACCGTGCTGAGCAAGCAGTTGCGCTGCGCCGCGCAACATGTCATTCCTGTCGAGCGGCTTCGCCGCTTCCCGAATCATCTGTTGAGCCCGCAGGAAGCGCGGCATCGGGATGATCGATTCGTAGGCGCCCTCCATGCGAATCCACAGGTCCCGGGTGTTCTCCCTCACCGGAGTTTTGAGCTTGCCCGACTTGCGGTTGTAGATGGCCGTGCCTGCGTAACGCTCGTTCGTCAGAACAGCGTGCACGGCTTCCATCCTCCAGGGGTGACCGCCAACCCAAGGAATCCCGCGAGCGTTCAGAAGCTCGGCAATCTCCGATCGTGTACGGCGCTTGTCGATGAACAGCTGATAGACGAGTCGCACAGCTGCGATTTCGGCTGCCGGGCCAGGCGCAAGTGAGACGCGGTGCGACTGAATGCCCTTGCGCTCCCCCAGTGCGAGAGTGCCTCTCACTCGGCCAGCCTCATCGACGACGACACGGCGAAGCCCAAAGCACGCCACGCCACCTTGCGCGTAACCCTGCTTGGCGATGGTGCAGGCGCCTGCAAACACTCGAACTGATAGCTCCCGGCTGAACTCGGCCGCCATGCTGCGTTTGAGCCCGATGAGTACCGAGGATGAAATCGACCCGTCGTTCGCGAACTGTTCGGCGCAGTAGATCACACGGATGCCACGGCGCTTGCACGTCAGCTCGCAGGCGGCGGCCTCGTCGGGGTCCTGGAATCTCCCCCATCGACTGACGTCGTAAACCAGGACGGCCTGGAATGGAACAAGTGGCTGCTCCACATCCAGTAGCAAGCGCTGCATCGCCGTGCGGCCCTTCAGTTCGAGGCCGCTCTTTCCGAGGTCCGCGTACGTGCGAACCACCCGCATGCCGTTCCGTAACGCGTACTCGAAGATCACTCGGGACTGGTTCTCACGAGAGTAGCGCTGGTGCTCCGTCGACATGCGGACGTACTGCGCGACGGGCTCCAGTTCAAGATCGCCATTGCCCGATGCGGGTGGCGCGGTGTCGCGTTGATCGAGTTTTGCCATTGTCCGGCTCCGGCACAAATGAAACTCAGAGAGTGGATGGTGAGATTTCTACAAGACAGAACGATGACTTCGAGTGAGGTCCTCAGATTCAGCCCGACATATGCGGAAGTCGGGGAACAACAACCGGACGGCGGCAACCAGTCGAGCACCTGCCCGTGGCACACCAAGGGTAACGCTTCAAATTACTGCCGGATGCCAGCCGGCTTGTTTGTCTGCCATCGCTCGGGCAGGGCATTGCGATAGACTAAATCGAACAATAGGCTAGGAAGATTTCGGCTCGCAAGGGAGGCTTGTAATGACGAAAATCCGCGCGGGGATCGCCGTCGTGGGCGGTGCAGTAACGGTGGTCCTCGCTGAGGTGCCGACTGATCTGAATTCGCCAATCAGCGTCCTTTCGGATACCAGCTGGACGCTTCAGACGGGCGACCGTGCCCCCGCGTTGGCCCTGTTGCATCAACGTTGCTTGAACTTCTTCAAACAGCACTCGGTCGACTTCGTCGTGGTCAAGGGGAGCGCCGTGCCTCAGGGTGGCTCCGTCAAGCTGGCGGTATTGGAAAGTGCGGAGGTCCGAGGCGTCATCATCGCCGCGGCTGCCGCGGCAACTAACGTGAGATGCCTACAAAAGGCGGTCATCAGTCGCACATACGGGGAGCGCAAGGTCGACGAATACCTGAAGGACGACGCATTCTGGAGTGTTCAGGCCACCGGCGAGAAGCTGAAGAAGACCAGCCGCGAAGCGGCGATGCTGATCCTTGCGACGAGGGGATCTTGATGGGAACAGTGATTCCCCAACTAAAGCTCGGCTCGAAGCTTGGCAGTGGTCATTTCGGTGACGTCTTTCTTGGTCTGGATAGCGTCCACGGGGAGGTCGCGGTCAAAGTCATTTCGCACAGAGTGGGCGAAAGCGACGGCGATTGGCTGGCGCGGCGAGCCGGCCTGCTGGCAGAGGCGCAACACCTATCGAAGGCCCGACATGAGAACGTGGTCCAGGTCCATAGCATCCACGAACTGCCAGACGGAAGCAGCGTCCGCTTGTGCATGGCGTACTGCCCGGGCGGCTCGCTTCAAAGCGCGTTCGACCTTGGACCGATGTCCTTATTCCAGGTTCGCAAGGTCGGGACGGAGGTCGCCCTTGGACTCGATGCGCTGCACGCTCGAGGCATGCTTCATCGCGACATCAAGCCGGGCAACATTTTGCTGACGGGCTCAGGCGTTGCTCAACTCGGCGACTTTGGCCTCGTGACCGACGACCTGATCTTGGGATACGGATCCCAGGCGGGATATTTCGATCACATCGCCCATGAGATTTGGCACGGTGGCCCGACCAGTCGGAAGACCGATTTCTGGGCGCTGGGCATGACTCTGTACCGCCTCCTGCACGGAAAGGCCTGGTACGAGCTGTCACCGCCGCCCAAAGATTTGATCAAGCACGGCGGCTTCAGCGACACGCTGCGGTGGCTTCCCCACGTTCCCAAAGCATGGCGCAGAGTGATTCGGAAGATGCTCAATGACGATGCGGCGCTTCGATACCAGTCTGCGTCCCAGGTTCTGAATGCCCTCTCCGCACTCCCGACTCCGGCTTGGTCGACGACAGTCGCACCCGGAAAAGTTCTTTGGGAGCAAAGGATTGGTAACCGACGCAGGCTCGTCGAATGGACCGAGCACTCAGCCAGGAAGCGCGAATGGAAGGCTTGGAGCGAACCTGTAGGAAAGCCTGGGCGCAATATGTCGCTCGGCGCCTCAACCGCCTCGATCTCGAAGGCGCAGCTTATTCGCGAACTCGAAGCATTCCTAGAAGCGTAGCGCTTACGTCGGCCTGAGCATACGTGGCAGCAAGTACGGGCCGACGACATCCGCAGCGGTGAGGGGCTGGAGTCCCAGTTGGTCCGCTGCAACCATACGTCGTGCAGCGGAACACATCGAGCAATACGTCGAACTGGCGACGACACCGTCCTCTGGCGTCCAGTACCGCTGGCAAAAGCGGCACTGGGGACGCAGAACGGCGAGTTTCCTCGGCATTTTGCTCATGACGTTCTCCCGCTGCATGCGATCTCAGCGCTTCCAGGGATCTGGTGCTGTATATTTATACAGCATACGCCTAGGAGGAAGACTGTGCAACGCCTCGGATATCTCCGCTAGCGAAACAGGCCGGGCGAGCGGAGATCTATGCCGTTGAAATGGCTCAGACGCTCGAAGGCCGTGACTAGCCTAGACCGCGGCCGGCAGCGTCGGGGTAACTGCTTCCGCCTGCAGACTAGCCACTGTCAGCACCTGAAGCTGCTGCAACCGAATGGACATTGCTTGCTCGCTCACTCCAAAGTTCCGAGCAAGCGACGCAACTGAGATCTCGTCGAAGAGATCACGCTCAAGAGCCGCAGTCGTGACGTGAGGAGCGGGCATCAACAGGCAGGCAGCAAAAGAATTGGCCTCGCGCTCCTGCTGAACCGTCGTCAGTGAGCCTTCTTGCTGATAGGCCGCAGAGCTTGCTTCGCCAACGCGCTGATAAACACGGATCTGGCGATCTATGAACATGCGCTGACCTGAAGCATCACCGTTCGCCTCATCGTCGTGAAGCACAAGGTGACCGAGTTCGTGGGCGATGGTGAATTGCTTCCTATTTTTCGGATGCTCTTTGTTGACGAGAACGTGACGCTGCTCGCCTTTGACAATCAGCACGCCAGCCGTCTCATCATCCATGTCTTCTTCGTGGACGCGAACATTAAGGCTCTGAAGAACCCTGTCCAAGTCCACAGGGATCGTCAGCGCGCCGGCATTACGCAGAACCTGTTGAGCCTTGCGCTCGATTTCTGCTGCAGAGAGTTGGCTCATCGCGGTTCACCCATCTCAAGGATGGCAGCGATTTTCTGCAGAGTCTTCTGAGGCGCGACGTAGGTTTTGCCCGCAAATTCGAGCTCAGTCATCTCTGGGCGCGCTCGCTCCTGCTCGACTTCGGAAAGCCGAGGCAAGATGTCAAGAACATTGGCATCAAAAACTTCACAGATCTTGTAGAGCACGTGAAGACTGAGCTTCTGAATTCCCTTCTCTATGTTGGTGATGGAGGTCCGCTCCAGGTCCACCAAAGCAGCCAGATCCGCTTGCGTCATCCGTCCAGCAGGCGTCTCGTATCCCTCACGCAGCTTCTTGATGCGCTCGCCAAGGAGTTGATAGAGGCGTTTCTCGTCAATCACTTTGTCTATTCCCCTGGGTCTCGATCAAGGATTTTAGCTCACACGGATCGAAATGTCAACTTCTTTGACATCCAACGATTCTTACGCGAAAAACGTCAATACAGATGACATCAAAGATGATTCCCCTCACATTCCTCGTGATTTTGCTAACCTGTGATATCATTGCTGTGCCTTCCAGTGACGAATTGGTCTCGGCATGTGAAGGTAGGCCGGGGTTGACAAGGGGATGGACGAAAAATGCGCCCCTGAGGCGCGGAGGAGATGAGATGAAGCAGCTGGAATGAAACAAGGGGTCTTACCTGGACGGCAAGACCCCCTGAGTGGACTCGTTGACGAAACAACTCATCCGGTTTGGCGACCCAGAGTTTCAACGAGCACCGTTCAGGCGTCAACCGTCCAAGTAAAGGCCCTTAGCGCGGCCGGAGTGAATTCCGGCCGCATGGATCCTTTCTTGAATACGGAGATTCCGTTGAACACTGTGCACATCGATATCGCTGGCAAGAAGCTGGCAACTTCCCCTGGCGCCAAGCGCGGCCAGGATCTTTTCAACATGGGCAACGTGACGGCGCCCGAGCAACTGGTGCTCGAGGTGGACGGCGACGTTGACATCGCGATCAGCCCGAACGACGTCATCGTTGTCCGCGGTGGTGAGCGATTCAGCGTTGGCGATGGCAGCCCCCAACTGCCCGACAACCCTCTGATGCGCAAGGCGATCGCCGCGACGCTCAACGAGCAGCTGCTGTCGACCTACGGCGGCGGTCGTCACGGCAAAGCTTCCGTTGCGGAGTTGGTGATCTGGGCCGGTGGTGGCGGTCAGGACATCTGGATCGACCTGGATGGCCTCGCTGACGAGCTGCTGCTGCCGACCGACCGTGTCGTGGTCCAACCCGCGGACCACTTCATCTCGGTGCCGCGCGAAGAGGAGGATCGCCTCTACGAGGTCACGGTCATCCTCGACGGCGAGGACAAAGCGCGCCGCTTCCCCGCCGCGATGACAGTGCTGCAGGCCATCCGACGCAGTCTGCCGCCCCGCGACCGCCCCAACGCGGCCGACTTCGAAATGGTCGACGGCAACCTCGGTACCTCCGCGCTCGACGTCAACCTGACGTTGAAGGCCGCGGGCGTGCGCGACGGCCACGTCCTGTCCATTACCAAGAAGAACGGCGGCGGCGGTTGAGCGCGGCGGCCATCGTCAACCCGAAGCTGGCCGCGGCCAGCTTCGGTAAGGCGATTCAGCCGCTGCTCACCGGTCGGGATCGATTCGCGCTGCTCGGGGTTCGCCTCGTCTCGTACTCGTTCCCGTTCCTGGACGTGGATCTGGAGTGGCCCGCCCACGGGCGGACCGTCCGGCTCCGCGTCGACGGCACGGACTATCCGTACCGGCCGGTGGGTGGTTGGTGGATCAACTCTTCGGCTGAGCGGCAGTTGTCTGGCAGCCAGGTGGTGCCAGCGAGCCACAGTGGACTTCATCAAGGCAGCCAGGATGGCCAACCAAAACCGTGGTTTTGCTTCCCGGGCTGGCGGGAATACCACGATCACACGAGCCACCTGGATGTGCCTTGGGCCTCGATCCGAAATGTGGGGCGGCACTCCGTCCTTCAGCTGATCTTGCAACTACAGCGCGAGATCAACAAACCGGGAGTATTTCTGGCATGAAGATCAACCAATGGAAGATCGCTCGCGACGTGATTGCCCAGACCAAGGCAGCGCTGCGCGCAGGCGAGCACGAAGTTTTCGCGATCTGGTCAGCCGAGCAAGTCAAGGCTGACATCGTCGATGAGGTGCAGGTCGATGGTTGCATCGTTCCCGCTCAGACACCGGGGGTTACCGCGGAGGGAGTCTGGGTGCATATCGAAGGCCGCGAGCTGCAGCGCATCCAGCTAGACAACTTCAAGGCCGGGCGTCGTAGCGTGATCCAACTTCACACGCATCCTGGCGCGGACGTGCGCATGTCCAGGCTGGACCGCGCCTGGGAAGTGGTGCGCCACGTCGGTGCGTTGAGCATCATCGTTCCGCACTACTGCCGCTTCGGCCTGCAGTTGGGATCCGATGCCAACGTCTACGAACGCGAGGAAGACGACTGGCGGTTGTGGTCGCCGGCGGAGGCGCGCGAAAGGCTGGTGGTCGTATGAGCGCCGCTGAAAAAAATCGCCAAGCCTTACTCGCGCTCTTCGGTGATGACGCGCTCGTATCGAAGTTGTCCAGCACGCGCATCGCTGTCGTGGTGCCGTCGGCCAACACACCTGCCGGCGCAGTTCTGCTGGCTAAAGTGCTGGCTGATGCGCTGGCTAGGCTGTGGCCGAACATTGATTTTTGCGGTGAGATCGCAGAGGGGTTGCTAGTTGTCGGGCAGGAGGCCGCATTGGCAGGTCAGGCGCCCGCGGACGGTTTGAAGTTGGCCTGGGCGCCGCCTTATGACATGGTCGTCAGCGTCGGCGGGCCTGGGCCCGAAGGTTCGTCACCCTGTATCCAGGTTGGCGCCGACGGATGGCAAGTACGCTTCGGCGACCACGCAACGTGCGGCGGCAGCTTGAACCCGGTCGGGCCCGCCTTTGCTGCAGGCCTGGCTGCAGCACAGGTGTTTGCGAGGTGCTTCGCGACAGCGTTGGAAGGGGCTCGCCTGCAGCCGCTGGGTGACTGGGGTGCAGATGTGAGGGACCTCTTTCATGCGCCCGAACTCGAGCTTCGTCCGTTCGATCTTCAGGACACGCATGTGTTCGGCGTTGGCGCGGTCACGCACTCGATGGGATGGATGATCGAGAACTGGCCAGAGCCGATTTCTGGTGCACTCCACCTTGTGGACAGCGATACCTACGGCGACGGCAACGGCCAAAGGTATGCGTTCATGAAGCACGCCAACGTCGGGGCATCCAAGGTCGAAGCAGTCGCGGCGCGCCTGAATGCTGCGCACCATGCGCTGGCAGCGCAACCGCACAACCTTGGCATGAACGTCTACTGCGAGAAACGCGGGTACGACCGGCCGTTTTTCCGCATTGTCGCGGGGCTTGACTCGGAAGAGTCAAGGCGGCAGGCGGGGCTGAAAGATCCCGTGCGTACGATCAACATGTGGACCAGCGAACACTACATCGGTGCGGGTCAATACGTTCCCGGTGACGCAAGTGGCTGCCTGGTTTGTGCCTATCCCGAACCCCAGGATGCGCCGCTCGACGAGGTCACTCTGTTCCACAGGCAAACTGGCTTGTTGCCTGATATCGTTCGAGAGTTGCTGGATTCCGCACGCGGCCTCACAGCCGCAGAGGCCGAGAGGGTGTCACAGGCAAAGGGTGTGCCAGCCGAACGCATCGTGGGCGAACCGCTGCGCTCTGTCATCCCTGTGCTCTGCGCGACCGGCAAGGTGCCCTTGAACGAAGCCAAGAAGGCTGTCGATGTGCCTTTTGCTTTCTCGTCACTGCTCTCCGGGGTGGCAGGCTTCGTCATGCTTCTTCGCGACGTCCAGCTGGGCAGCGAGACGAGCGAGTGCTGGAACCAACACGTCTTCAAGAAGCCGTCGCCGGCGATGATGAAGGTCGAGGGCAGGCACATCCGGTGCGTCAGGTGCTCCGCCGCTAAGATCGTTAGCGACGCGGCCGCGCTCACTTAGGGAATTGCTGATCAATGACCGGTTTCGCTCAGGCGCGTGGTCGGTGATTCGATGGGGACGGATAGCGATGCAATTGAAGGCCGCAAGACCCCTGCGAGGGCCGGCTTCAGCCTCTTTCGAGGCCGCTTCCCGCGCTCAAGACACACACCTCTGGCTTCGAAGTCCAGCAATCGCCGCTTGACCAGAACGACGTTGTTCAGCCCGAACAGGCTGAACAACTGCGCCTCGTTCTTAGCCAAGCCCTTGTAGCGGGTCTTTCCTGTGTAAGCGTCAGGCGACCCCATCTTGAGATTGGCGCCTGCAGCGACAACGATCATGCCCACGTAGCAAATAGCTGGACACGATGGGACGAGAGCAGAGTCGCAAGCGCAGGCGATACAGCGCGGAGCTGAAGGCGCAGATCTTCACCGAGTGTGATGCGCCTGTCAGTCACATTCATACGGGGGAACAGCCATCCATCGATTGAATCATTGTTGAGATTCGGCCTGAACAATGACTCCGCACAGCCGTTTGCGGAGTTCAGAGGGCTAACAATCGAGGGAACTCCATCGCTAAGCTATTGATTGTTGGTGCTCCTGTGTGCGGAGTGAATTGTCAAACACAGCGCGCCTCCTTGACCTCGGTGTCGGCGAGCCCGACCAGCGTGAAGTTCGGCAGGCCGTTGGCCAGGTGCACCTCGACGGTGACCTCGGGTGCCGCCAGGCCATCGAGGGCCCGGCTGTGGACGACGGCCAATGTCATGCGCGTTCCCTGCTTCGGAGGTGAGAGGCGCGCGATTCTGCCCAGGGAGGTGATCCACCGACACGGGGCATCTGTCCCTCTGGACAAGCCTGAACGACCCTGCGTTTACATCCACCAGCCGCAGGTTGCAGGTTGAGTACCATTTAAGTACCACTGCCCGTCCTTCGGGGTTCCAGACTTCGCGCCGGGAGCAGTCTCGCCCGACAACGACGAAGGAGAAAACCATGAAGATCAACAGGACGGCGTGGGTGGCTGCCGGGATGCTGGCGGCCTTGCCGCTGGCATCGCAGGCGGCGTCGGTGTGCTTCTACGAGCACGCGAACTACCAGGGGGCAAGCTGGTGTGCCGAGGCCGGCACCGCGGCCACACCCGGCGGCTGGAACGACCGGGTGTCGTCGGTGCGGGTGCCGGCCGGCTGGTCGGTGACGCTGTACGAGCACATCGGGCAGGGCGGCGCCGCGCTGGCGCTGACGGCGGACGAGCCGAACCTGGTCAACCGCGCCTTCAACGATGCGCTGTCGTCGTACCGCGTGCTCGCACCGGCGGTGCCGACAGCCGCGGCGCCGGTGTGCCTGTACGAGCACATCGCCTATGCCGGCAGTTCGCTGTGCCTGGCCGAAGGCACGGCTTCGCTGCCGGCGGCCTGGAACGACTTCGCGTCGTCCGCGCGCGTGCTGCCCGGCTACCGGGTCGAGCTGTTCGAGCACGCCGGCTCGCAGGGTCGCCGCCTGGTGCTGGCGGCCGATGAGCCGAACCTGGTGCCGCGCGATTTCAACGATGTCGCGAGTTCCTATGTCGTGGCCAAGGGCACGGCGACCTGCGAACCCCATTGCACGATCCAGGCGGACGTGACCGCCGTCAGCATCACGAACGCCGCGGGCCAGCCGCCGGTCAAGGGCGACGCGCTGAAGGTGTCGCTGACGGTGCGCAACCTGAGCGGCAACGCCGGCACCGTGAAACTGACGCCGACGCTGGCCAGCACGCGCTTCAGCGATTTCAGCGCGGTGCCGCTCGGCACCATCGAGCTCGAGCTGGCGGCGAGCGAAACGCGCACCGCGTCGTTCAATGCCGGGCCGTTCATCGACGACACCGCGCGCGCCAAGCACTTCGCCGTCGGGCGCGGTGCCTACCGCATCGACGGCGTGCGCCTGCAAAGCGGCAGCACCTCGGCGCTGGACACCAGCTACGCCGGCGCGGCCTTCAGCGTCGGCGCGAGCAGCCACGTGCTGGTGAGCACCGTCTACGACCAGGCCTACTTCACGCGCCTGAACTACACGCGCTCGCCGGAAACCTTCCTCGGCGAGGTCTTCACGCGCCCGGGCGAGGTGTTCACGCCGACGACGGCCGGCGGCAACACCGGCAGCTACCAGGGCTTTCCGGGCGGCTTCGACCAGATGATGGGCGTGACGCAGCACTTCCGCGCCATCCCCGGGCTGACGCTGGACACCAGCCAGGGCCTGTGCGAGCAGGCCGCCGCCTACGGGGGCAAGGTGCTGGGCCTGGCCCGCGACTGGACCACCGGCGGCGCGGTGCGCACCAACGTCGACAACCACGGCTTCGACTACCTGATCGCGATGTCGCCGCAGATGGTCGGCGGCGTCGCCTGCGGCTGGCTGGGCGTGCAGGTGAGCGGGCAGTTCTCGTTCGACATGTCGATGAACCGCACGCAGATCCTCGCGGTGCACGAGTCGGGGCACCTGTTCGGCGCGCCGCACTGCGATCCGCTGCAGGGCTACGTGATGTGCGCCGGCGAGCTGCACGACCACTACCGGCAGACCGGCATGTATGTGTGGCACCGCGTCTCGCGCGATGCGATGAAGGGCACGCTGTTCGACTGACGCGTCAGGCAGCCGGCAGCAGCGGTGCCACGAATTCCCTGGCGACGGCGAGGTTCGTGGCGGCCAGTTGCCGCATCGCCTCGGGAATCTGCGCGGCGAGCGTTTCCGTCTGCACGGCTGTCCAGAACCGCTCGGCGGCCTGCGCGGCCCGAGCCCAGACGGCCGGCTGGGCGCCGATGGTGCCGACCTTGGGTGCGATGGGCGTGAGGTCCGGGTCCACGCCGCCGCCGATGGAGGCGTAGCGCATCGGAAGGATGTCGTAGGCCGGCGCGATGCCGGCGTACTCACCCTTTTCGTCGATGAGCAGCGAGATGTTCTCGAAGTGACGATCGCTGTTGCCGATGAGTTCGCTGAAAGCCGCCATGGTGTCGACGCGGCGCGCATCCGCGGCGGACAGGTACTTGGCCTTCTCGCAGCGTGCCGCAAACTCCGGCCAGGAGTCTCGCCTCCCGAAGAACTCGTCGTCGACGGCACCGGCCGAGAGCATGCCGATGCGGCCGGACTTCCCCACGCGATCGAAGCGCCGGACTTCCAGGAAGACGTAGTCGCCCGAGGTCAGCAACTGCGTCGAGGACGATGGGACGCCGACCTCTGCCAGCGACCGCAGCGCCAGATGCTCGAGCGGAAGCAACTCGGCCATGCGACTCCCGAGCCTGGCGAACTTCACGATCACGTGGCCGGAGTCCTCGGTCATCCCGAGAAACTTGGGTTGCTCGCCGCCTGCGCTGGAACCATAGGCAGCGCCCTTGAGCGCCGAGGCCATCGCCACATAGTGAGCGGCCTTCTCGGACATCGGCGTCGGGTCCAGCCCGCGGAGGTCGATTTCCATCTGCAACGAGGCGTCGCCGAACACCAGGTTGCCGGGCAGATTCAGCCCGCGGGTGAAGAGCCAGGCGACGCGGTGTTCGTCGTCCCAGTCCTTGAGACTGCTCGGAAACTGCTGCGCCCGCGCCGCGTCGTGTGCCAACTGGCGCCCCAGGAAGCCGGACGGCGCTGCGAAGGCCATGTAGGGCGGCAGGCCCTCGTACATCCTCGTGACCGAGCCGATGCGCTCGAGCGTCGCGCCACCGGAGAGGAATTCGACGTCGGCGAAGGGCTCGATCGAGCCGCTGGCCAGCAGTCGGTAGATGCGCTGCCGTGAGTGGAGTCCCAGCGGCAGCTGGCGCAGCAGCGCATACCGGGGAGTCCTGTCGCCGGAGACGCGGAACGCCGTCACGGTGCTGGACAGGCTCTGAATAGTTCGCGAAAGGGTTGGCTGACTCACCCCCAGAGCCGCCATCAGCTGCGCCGCGGTGTGCACTCCACCCCGCAAGATGCGTCCGATTTCCTGGGCGGACTCGGAGCTGGATGTTTGGGACGCTGCGCTCAATTCGAATTCTCTGTGAATAATTCGTTGAATTGTATCAAGCATGACCGACGCATCAAAATGGCCCTGCTGCTCAATGCCCTATGGTCGATCGCACCACCAACGGGCACTCCGGTGCGTGTTGTGTCAATCGGCACCGTCAAGGTGCGTTTTCGTCGAGACAGCCATTTGAAAGCTGCGGAATGAGCGCCGATGGGGCGCGCGCGCCCCAAAAAATCCATGGCACAAAAGCTGCACTGAGGCCCCGGCACCTCAGTTTCAACGCCTGGAGAAATCTGCATGAAGAAAATCGCGATCCTTTCGGCCCTGGCTTCGCTGTTCGCCGTGTCGGTTCATGCCGAAGACGCCGCGCCGGCCGTGGCCACCAACTTCAGCCTGACCACGAACTACAAATACCGCGGCCAGGACCAGGGCAGCAACAAGCCGGCCGTGCAAGGCGGCTTCGACTACGCGAACAGCGGCTTCTACGTCGGCAACTGGAACTCGAGCATCGGCTTCACGAATTCCGGCATCGAGATGGACTTCTATGGCGGCTACAAGGGCGAGATCACGAAGGACCTCGGCTTCGACGTCGGCGTGCTGCAGTACTACTACTCGCAGAAGGACAAGGTCACCGACTACAACACCACCGAGCTCTACGGCGCGCTGAGCTATGGCCCGGTGTCGGTGAAGTACTCGACCACGGTCTCGAAGGACTATTTCGGCCTCGGCGAGTTCTATGGCCAGCAGACGGGTCAGCCGGTACCCAAGGGCCGCAACACCGGTTACCTCGACCTGTCGGGCAACTTCGAGGTCGCCAAGGGCATCACGCTGAATGCCCACATGGGCTTTACGCAGCTGTCCAGCGAACTGAAGGACGTCGGCTACGAGAACTACGCCGACTACAAGTTCGGCGCGACGATGGACCTCGGCTCGGGCTTCTCGGCCGGTGCCGCGATCGTCGGTGCGACCAAGAAGGACTTCTATGGCGACATCAACAAGACGCGCGCCATCCTGACGATCACCAAGTCGATGTGATCGCGCCTCCCGCACGCCCCCACCCATTCATTGCAACAGGAGCATTCCATGAAGATGGTGACTGCCATCGTCAAGCCCTTCAAGCTCGACGAAGTGCGTGAAGCCTTGAGCGCCATCGGCGTGCAGGGCATCACCGTGACCGAGGTCAAGGGCTTCGGCCGCCAGAAAGGCCACACCGAGCTGTACCGCGGCGCGGAGTACGTGGTCGACTTCCTGCCCAAGGTCAAGATCGAGGCGGCCGTCGACGACGGCCTGATCGACCGCGTGATCGAAGCCATCGAAGGCGCTGCCCGCACCGGCAAGATCGGCGACGGCAAGATTTTCGTGTCGCCCCTCGAGCAGGTGGTGCGCATCCGCACCGGCGAGACCGGCAAGGACGCCCTCTGAGCTGCCAACAAAAGAGACAACCATGAAGAAACTCATTGCCACACTCGCCCTGGGCCTCGCCGCCTGGGGTTTCGCCGGCGTCTCGCTGGCGCAGGACGCGGCCTCCGCGCCCGCTGCCACGGCCTCGGCCGCGGCGCCCGCTGCCACGGC
>NZ_JBFULV010000132.1:0-14963 GCF_054049715.1 Rhizobacter sp. P5_C2
GCGCGCCGGCGCGGGCCGCGGCCCCGTCGGCCGAACGCCGCGCGATCATCGTCGGCGCGGGCCTGGCCGGCAGTGCCACGGCCGCCGCGCTCGCCGCGCAAGGCTGGCACTGCGAGCTGATCGACCGGCATGACAGCCCGGCGCAAGAGGCCTCGGGCAACCCGGCCGGCCTGTTCCACGGCATCGTCAATGCGCAGGACGGCACGCATGCGCGCTTCAACCGCGCGGCCGCACTGGAGATCGCGCGCGTGCTGGCCGGCGCGCTGCGCGATGGCGTGCCCGGCTCGCTGGCCGGCCTGTTGCGGCTCGAGACCGCACTGCCCGATGCGGCCGCGATGCAGGCGGTGCTCGACCGCGTCGGACTGCCGGCCGCGTACGTGCAAGCCCTCGATGCCGAGGCGGCCGCCCGGCTCGCGGGCCTGGCGCTGCGCCACCCGGCCTGGTTCTACCCGCAGGGCGGCTGGGTGCGGCCCGATGCGCTGGTGCGCTGGTTCATCGCGCAAGGCGGCGAGCGGGTGCGGTGGCGCGGCGGGGTGCAGGTCGACGCTGTCCGTCGCGATGACGAGGGCTGCTGGCACCTGAAAGACGCGTTGGGCGTGCCAATCGCCAGCGCCCCCGTCCTCGTGCTCGCGAACGCCGGCGACGCGCTGCGGCTGCTCGGCCAGCCCGACTGGACGGTCGACGCAGTGCGCGGCCAGCTGAGCTTCGCGCCAGCCGCTGCCGATACAGGCTGGATCCTCCCCCGCGTCCCGTTGGCCGGTGCCGGCTACCTGCTCCCGCCGATCGACGGCATGGCGGTGTTCGGCGCCACCAGCACCACTGGCGACATGGCGTCCGAGCTGCGGCAAGCCGACCATGAGCACAACTTGGCGCAGTACCGGAAACTGACCGGGCAAGCCGCCCCGGTCCACGCCAGCGCGCTGCAGGGCCGCACCGCGTGGCGCTGGGTCGCGGGCGACCGCCTGCCGATCGTCGGTGCGGTGCCCGACCTGCAAGCCGCCGTCGCGCGGCCGATCGACCAGGTGCGCTTCGTGCCGCGCGTGCCGGGCCTGTTCGTGTTCACCGCACTGGGCTCGCGCGGCATCACCTGGTCGGCGCTCGGTGCCGGTGTGCTGGCCTCGGCGATCACCGGTGCACCGGCGCCACTGGAGAGCAGCCTGCTCGATGCGATCGACCCGGGCCGCTTCGCCGCCCGCCAGGTGCGGCGCGACGCGCGCTGATCAGGGCCAGGTCGCGCGCAGCCAGCGCCGCAGTGCGGCCGCGGCGCGCGGGTGGTTCAGCAATTCCATGTGGCCGACGCCGTCGATCTCGACGCGCTCGACATCGCCGGCCAGCCCCGGATCGCCGGCACTGCCAGGCCGCACCAGCCCATCGCCCAGCCCCGCGACGAGCCGCATCGGCACCGCCACCGTGCTCGGCGCGACGCCATCGCGCAGGTCGCGGATGCCGCGGCTGCGCGCATCGGCGAGCCGGCTCAGCGGCCTCGTCATCGCCGACCAATCGAGCACCGACGACACCACATGCCCGGCCCGTTCCAGCGGCGCGCCGCGATGCGGCGTGCCCAGGCACACCAGCATCCGGATGCGACCGAGCCACGGGCTGCCGTCGGCGGCCGCCTGCTCGCAGGCCGAGCGTGCGACCAGGCCGCCCATGCTGTGGCCGACCAGCACGATGCTGCCCGCGCGCCCAGGCGCCGATTCAATGAATTGCGCCATCAGCGCCGACAGCGCGCGGCCGTTGTCGCCGATCGACAGCCCGCTGTTGTAGCGCAGGAAGAGCGGCGTCGCGCCGAACTCGCGCGCGGCCATCGCCGGGTAGGAGTCGCCCTCGGAGGCGCGCCGCGCGACGGTCCAGCTGCTTTCGTCGCAGGCCAGGCCGTGGATGAAGAGGCAGACCCGCTCGCCGGGCGACGCGCCCTCGGGCAGCAAGGCCATGCGCACCGCCAGCGGATTGCCGGCCGCCTGCAGCGCATCGCCGACGACGCCGTTCAGCGCACTGCGCAACGCCAGTTCGCGCGTGCCGGGCTGGCGTGTCGGATCGGTGAGGCGCTGCTCGGCATGGCCGGCCAGCGTGAGGACGGAGGCGCCGGTCTGGCGCACCGTCGCGTGGACCGCGGTGCTGAGGGTGTCGTGCACCCGTTGCACCCAGCGGGCCGGTGCCGCGATGACGGGCAGCTGCTGCACCGCCGAAAAAGCCTGGTCCGCGATCGCCTGGTGCATCTGCTGCACCTGGGTGGAGGTCGCCTCGAAGCCGGCCTTCAGCGCGGCCGCGTAGGCGCCGGGGGCCAGCGGCAGCGGCGGCGGCTTGCCTCGGCGAGCCATCGCAGTTGCGGCGCTCAGGGCGCCGGCTGGTTTCCGGCGCCGGAGTCTTGCGTCTGACCCTCGGCGGGCTCGTTCTGCCCGCCGTCGCCCGAACCCGGGCCGGTCTTGCGAAGCTCCTTCTCCTTCAGCTTCTCTTCCTTCTTTTTCTTCTTGCTCAGCTCGCGCTGGCGCTTTTCGAACGAGTAGTTGGGTTTGGCCATGGGCCGTCCTTTTTCAGCGGATTCGGAACAGGCCCGAGGTTACGCCCTTTTTGGGGGCGCCAGACGCCCGGGAGTGGATCAGAACGTCAGCGTCTTCACGCCCTGCGCGGTGCCCAGCAGGCACACGCTCGCCCGGTGGCGCGCGAAGATGCCGACGCTGACGACGCCCGGCCACTGGTTGATCTCGCGCTCCATCGCGATCGGATCGATCAGGGCCATGCCGTGCACGTCGAGGATGCTGCAGCCGTTGTCAGTGACCACGCCGACGCGCAGCCGCGCGTCGCCGCCGAGGGCGCGCAGCCGCCGCGCGATCTGCGCCGCCGCCATCGGGATCACCTCGACCGGCACCGGGAAGCGGCCGAGCGTGTCGACCAGCTTCGATTCGTCGGCGATGCAGATGAAGCTTTTCGCGATGTCGGCGACGATCTTCTCGCGCGTGAGCGCCGCGCCGCCGCCCTTGATCATGAAGCCGTGGTGGTCGATCTCGTCGGCACCGTCCACGTAGACGGGGATGCTGTCGACGGCATTGCTGTCGAGCACCGCGATGCCGTGGGCGCGCAGCCGCTCGGAGCTTCGCTCGCTGCTGGAGACCGCGCCGACGATGCGGTCCTTGATGCCGGCCAGTGCGTCGATGAAGCAGTTCACCGTGGAGCCGGTGCCGACGCCGACGATGCTGCCGGGTTGCACGTAGGCCAGCGCGGCCTGCCCGACGAGGGCCTTCAGTTCATCCTGTGTCATGGCGGAGCGGGTCGTTTGAGAGAATCCGCGATTATCCAAGACGCTGATCCCCGCACCCCCCATGGCCCTGGTCCCCTACGCCCTCACCCGCCCCTTCCTGTTCGGCCTCGACCCGGAGCAGGCCCACGACCTGACACTCGGCGCGCTCGCGCGCCTCCAGCGCACGCCGCTGATCTGCGCGGTCGCGCAGCCGCGGGTCGACGACCCGGTGACGGTCGCGGGCATCCGCTTCCCGAACCGCGTCGGGCTGGCCGCGGGGCTCGACAAGAACGGGCGCTGCATCGATGGCCTCGCGGCGATGGGCTTCGGCTTCATCGAAGTCGGCACCGTGACGCCGCTGGGCCAGCCGGGCAACCCGAAGCCGCGCATGTTCCGCCTGCCGCAAGCGAATGCGCTGATCAACCGGCTGGGCTTCAACAACCACGGGCTGGATGCCTTCATCGCCAACGTGAAGCAGGCGCGCTTTCGCGCGCAGGGCGGCGTGCTGGGGCTGAACATCGGCAAGAACGCCGCGACGCCGATCGAGCGTGCGGTCGACGACTACCTGCTGTGCCTGGACGGCGTGTACCCGCATGCCGACTACGTGACGGTCAACATCTCGTCGCCGAACACCAAGAACCTGCGCGCGCTGCAGAGCGACGAGGCGCTGGATGCGCTGCTGTCGGCGGTGCAGGCGCGCAAGCAGCAACTGGCGCTGCAGCATGGGCGCAGCGTGCCGGTGTTCGTGAAGATCGCGCCCGACCTCGATGAAGCGCAGGTCGGCGTGATCGCCGCGACCTTGAAGAAGAACGCGATCGACGGCGTGATCGCGACCAACACGACGATCGCGCGCGATGCGGTGAAGCACCTGCCGCATGGCGAGGAAACCGGCGGCCTGAGCGGCGCGCCGGTGCTGCAGGCATCGAACCGGGTGATCGCGCAACTGCGTGCGGCGCTGGGTGCCGGCTACCCGATCATCGGCGTGGGCGGCGTGCTGAGCGGCGCCGACGCGCAATCGAAGATCGCGGCCGGGGCCGACCTGGTGCAGCTCTACACCGGGTTCATCTACAAGGGGCCCGAGCTGGTCACCGAGGCGGCACGGGCCCTGAAGCAGAAGGCCTAGCCCTCAGAGGATCGGCACGCCGGTCTTCTTCTGCAGCTCCTCGCGCGACACGCCCGGCGCGATCTCGACCAGCTTGAGCCCCTGCGGCGTCACGTCGAGCACCGCGAGGTCGGTGATGATGCGATTCACCACGCCGACCCCGGTCAGCGGCAGCGTGCAGGCGGGCAGGATCTTCAGGTCCTCGCTGCCGTCCTTCTTGCGCGCGACGTGCTCCATCAGCACCAGCACCCGCGCGACGCCGGCCACCAGGTCCATCGCGCCGCCCATGCCCTTGACCATCTTGCCGGGGATCATCCAGTTGGCGAGGTCGCCCCGGTCGCTGACCTGCATCGCGCCGAGGATGCTGAGGTTGATCTTGCCGCCGCGGATCATCGCGAAGCTGTCGTGCGAGCCGAAGATCGACGAGCCGGGGATGGTGGTGACGGTCTGCTTGCCGGCGTTGATCAGGTCGGCGTCGACCTGGTCCTCGGTCGGGAACGGGCCGATGCCGAGCATGCCGTTCTCGCTCTGCAGCCAGACCTCGATGTCGCTGCGCACATGGTTGGCCACCAGCGTCGGCAGCCCGATGCCGAGGTTGACGTAGAAGCCGTCCTGCAGCTCGGCGGCGGCCTTGGCGGCCATTTGGTCGTGGGTCCAGGCCATGGTCAGCTCCCTGCCTTTTCAGTGATCGTGCGTTTCTCGATGCGCTTCTCCGGATGCGCGTTCAGCACCAGCCGGTGCACGTAGATGCCCGGCAGGTGGACCGCATCGGGGTCGAGCGCGCCGGTCTCGACGATCTCCTCGACCTCGACCACGGTGATCTTGCCGGCCATCGCGACGGCGGGGTTGAAGTTGCGCGCGGTGCGGCGGAACACCAGGTTGCCGCTGCGGTCGGCCTTGTGCGCCTTCACCAGGCTCACCTCGGGCAGCAGCGCGCGCTCCATCACGTAGACGGCGCCATCGAACTCGCGGGTTTCCTTGCCTTCGGCCACCAGCGTGCCGACGCCGGTCTTCGTGAAGAAGGCCGGAATGCCSGCGCCGCCGGCGCGCAGCTTCTCGGCCAGCGTGCCCTGCGGCGTGAACTCGAGCTCGAGTTCGCCGGCCAGGTACTGGCGCTCGAACTCCTTGTTCTCGCCGACGTAGCTGGAGATCATCCTCCTGATCTGGCGCGTCTCGAGCAGCTGGCCGAGGCCGAAGCCGTCGACGCCGGCGTTGTTCGAGATCACCGTGAGGTTCTTCGCGCCGCTGTCGCGCAGCGCAGCGATCAAGGCCTCGGGAATGCCGCACAGCCCGAAGCCGCCGACGGCCAGCAACTGGCCGTCACGCACGATGCCTTTCAGGGCATCGGCGGCACTGGCGTACACCTTGTTCATGGAGCGTCTCCTGCGCAATGGAAATCAGCCGGGAAGCGTACTACGTAACGCGTTACGTAGACCGGCTGCGGCGGTACGTAGAAATGACTAGGTTCTTCACCTGAGGAGAGCCGGCACCGGGCATGCCGATTGCCCCTCGTTCCGCCGCCTTGCGCCACCGTTGACCACCCAAAGGAGATCGCCGCGATGAACATCCACGCACTTCCCCGCTTCGTCGGTCTCCTGCTCGCCGGACTCGGCCTGGCCGGCATCGCTCACGCCGAGGAATACGGCAGCGCATCGTTCACGCTGGACCCGCTCTCGCTGACCTCGCTCGCGCCGACACCCGATGCGCCGCGCCTGCCCGGCAGCGTGGGCACGTGGTGGACGGGCAACTGGGTCAACTCCTCGTTGTCGAGCGGGCATGCGAACGGCGACAACGTGCGCCACGATATCCAGTACCCGATTCAGAACGGCCTGGACTTCAGTCCGCCGTTCGGCGCGGGTGCCCGGCAGCAGCCGCCGCTGCCCGGCTCGGTGCTGTCGACCGAGGCGCATTCCGGGCCGAGCCATCTCGGCGTGAGCTGGCGGACCGACCTGCCCACCGACACGGCCGACACCGAGATCACCTGGTACCGCGCCTTCAAGCTGGATCCCTATGCGTCGCTCACGCTGTCGGGCATCGCGACGCTCACCCGAAGCGACTATCACCCGCTGACGACGGACTTCCGGACCGACACCGTCAACGATGAGTACTACCACGTCGCGACGCTGAGCCTGCGCGACGAGCAGGCCTATCGGCACGAGGTCTCGCTGCAGGCATGGATGCTGAACCGGGATCCGTTCCACAACGATGCCGGCTCGCAGGGCCGCGTGGCCAGCCCGGACGACTTCACCTACAGCGCCGACTCGTTCGGCGTGATGTCGCTGACGGTGCACAACAACAGCGCCCTGCCGCTGTTCGCGGCCTTCGAGTTGATCGCGTTGAGCAACCCGATGGCGGCCGTCCCGGAGCCGGCGACCGCGCTGATGATGGCACTGGGCATCGGGTGGGTGGGGTGGCGGCTGCGGCCCCGAGCTTCGTCCACGCGCGCACCAGCCGCCTGACGCCCGACTCCGTGGGCTCGGGTCTTCGCGCAGAGCCCCGGCCGTTCGCATTGCGAGACGTCGGCGAGGAGCTGCCCCAGCACAGTCGCTGGAGCGCAATGACTCCTGCCTGCCATGCTCTCCACCGTCCCTTCACTTGACCGGCGCCCTTCCTACCTCGGGTACACGCAAATCAGCCAGTGGATCGACAGCATTGGCGACGAACTGCGCGCCGAAGAATTCGTGGCCGTGGCGGCGGTGCTCCGCGGGGGATTGTTCCCGGCGCAGTGCGCGGCGTTCGCCACCGGCGCGCCGCTGTCGTTCATTCGATACGATCGCGGTCGACAAGAGGCATCGTGGCACGGCGACGCGCCCCCGCCAGGTCGGCTTCTGCTGTGCGAGGACATGGCCGGCCATGGCCACACGCTGGTGAACTGTCGAGCGCTCGTCCAGCGCACCCACGCCGATCATCGGGTGCTGACCGTCGTCTCCGACGAGTTGTCGAGAATCCGGCCCGACTGGTCGATGCACCGCCCCCATGTGCAGACCGTGCTGCCGTGGGAGCGCGAGGTCGTCTCCACGCAGTTTCGCCGCGACTACTGGCATGAGGATGGCGCCCACGGCCACCACCCGATGGCGCCGGACCACTGCTATCGCAGCTGGGGCGTCGATCTCGACGGGGTCCTTTGCGACGATCTTCCCGCACAACGCTACGACACATGCATGGATGCCGCGTTGAACGAGAGGGACGCGTTGCCGCGCGCGGCGAAGGCTCCGTCCCTGTCGAAGCGGCAGCATTGTGTCGTCACGGGACGGCCGCACACCGACCATGCGCGCACGCGTGCGTGGCTCGACAGTCGCGGCTATGCCAGCATCGACGTGCACTTTCGCGATCCGGCGCGGCACGATCACGACGATCGTTCCATCGCCATCCACAAGGCCATGGCGGCCGAACGACTCGGCGTCACCGACTTCATCGAGTCATGCGTGCACCAGGCCGTTCTGATTTCTGCGCACGCGCCCCACATGAGAGTCTTCTGGTGGCGAAGCGGGGATCCGGTCCTGATCAATGCACACCCGTCCAAGGCGACGCTGGGCAAGTTCGAAACCGGCGTGCCGGCCGCTTGACCCGGGGCGCGGGAATCCGCCAGGCGGCCGACACCCACGCCGTACCATCCTCGCATGCCCACCCTCGCCCTCGCCCTCGACTACCGCACCGCCTTCGACCTCGCTCCCGTCGGCCTGGTGCTGTCGCGCAACCGGCTAATGGTCGACTGCAACCAGCAGGTGCTGGCGATGTTCGGTGCGGCGCGCGACCAGCTGGTCGGGCAATCGTTCGAGATGCTGTACCCGACGCACGAGGAGTTCGAGCGCACCGGCGAGCGCATCGTCGCGGCGCTCGATGCGAGCGGCTGGTATGCCGACGAGCGCGTGATGAAGCGCGTCGACGGCCCGCAGCGCGGCGAGCTGTTCTGGTGCCACGTGTCGGGCCGCGCGCTCGATCCGGCGCAGCCGCATGCGGCCGGCATCTGGAGCTTCGAGGACCTGTCGTCGCGCCGCCGCCTGAAGGCCGAGCTGACGGCCCGTGAGCGCGAGATCGCCGCGCTGCTGATCGAGGGGCTCACGAGCAAGCTGATCGGCAAGCGGCTGGGCATCAGCCCGCGCACCGTCGACGTGTATCGCGCGCGGCTGATGCGCAAGTACGGCGCGGCGACGACGCCGGAGCTGATCTACAAGCTGCTGGCGGCCTGACGGCTCAAGCCTGCACCACCGTCGCGCTGACCCGGAACACCGCCCCGCCCCCCGGCGCCGCCTCGGCGCTGATGCGCCCACCCATCGCCTCGACGATCTGCCGTGTGATCGCGAGCCCCAGCCCCGCGCCCTGCCGCAGCTTCTGCCCCTGCACGCCCTGCGCATACGGCTGGAACAGCCGCAGCCGGTCCTCGTCGGTCAGCCCCGGCCCGGTGTCGCACACGTCCAGCTCCAGCTGCACCGCGCTGCCCTCGCCCTTCAGCCGCCCCAGCACCGTCACCTCGCCCTCGCGCGTGAACTTGATCGCATTGCCCACCAGGTTGTTGACGACCTGGCGCAGCCGCTGCGCGTCGACCAGCACGCGCGCCGCGCCGTCGGCTTCCAGCGTCGCGTGGAAGCCCAGGCCCTTGCCCTGTGCACTCAGCTCCAGCGGCGCGATCATCTGCAGCCACAGCACCGCGAACTCGGTCGGCGCCAACTGCAGCTCGACCCGGCGCTCCAGCTGCTGCTCGTACTGCAGCGTCGTCTCGAGCAGGCTGCGAAACCCCTCGGCCGATTCGCTGATCGCATCGGCCAGCCGCTGCCGGCGCTCGGGCGGCAGGTTCTCCTTCAGCATCTGCGCACCGGTGCCGATCGCGCCGATCGTGCCGCGCAACTCGTGCGTCAGGTAGCTGATGAAGCGGCCGCGCGCCGCGGTGCTGTCCTCGGCCAGCCGGCGTGCATCGCGCTCGATCTGCCGCGCCATCCGCAAGCGCCGGTTGCCGCGCCGCAGCAGCAGCAACCAGGTCAGCAGCACCAGCAGCGTCGCCAGCAGCAGCGCGCCCAGGCGCACCGCCTGCTCGCGGCTCATGCTCAGCGTGCCGCTGCCCAGCAGCCAGCGGCGTTCGATGTCGGCCGCCTCGCTCGCGCTCACCGCGTCGAGCCCCTTGCGCAGCAGGTGCGACAGCTCCGGCAGGTCGCGCCGCACCGCGAAGTACAGCTCGCTGTCGGCATCGCTCAGCGTGCCGGTCACGCGCACGCGGCCGGTCAGCCCGTCGTTGATCAGTTGGTTCACCACCTTCAGGTTGCCGATCGCCAGATCGGCCCGGCCCTCGGCCACCGCCTGCAACGCGCCCTCCTGCGTCGGGAACGTGAGCAGCTGGATCGCCGGGTAGCGGCTGCTCAGCTGCGGGATCAGGAAGTGGTCCTGCAGCAAGGCCATGCGCATGTGGCCGACCTCGCCGAGGCGGGTCACCAGCGGGCCGTCCGGGCTGCGCGTGACGATGCCGGTGGGCACGCGCAGGAACGGGCCGACGAAGTCGAAATCCTGCCGCCGCTGCGTGGTGCGCGCGGCGCCGACCAGCACGTCGATGTCGCCCTTCAGGCCGCGCTGGTAGATCTCGGCGAAGCTGCCGCCGGTCTCGCTCTCGATCGTCACGCCGACCTTGCTGGTCGCCAGGCGGATGAAGTCGGCGCCGAGCCCGCGCAGCTGCGTCAGGTCGTTGCGCAGCGTGATCGGCGCGAAGGCCGCGTCGTAGCCGACCCGGATGCGGCCGTGCGCATCGACCCAGCGCCGCTCGGCATCGGTCAGCACCGCGCCGCGCGGCACGCCGTCGCCATCGTCCGGCAGCCAGCGGCGCGCCAGCTGCGCCTGCTCGCTCTGCGTCACCGAGGCCATCGCCTTGTCGAGCACCGCGTGCAGCAGCGGCAGCTCGCGCCGCACCGCCGGCCCGAGCGCCGTCAGCCCCGGGCCGAAGCCGCCGCGCACCTGCACGTTGGCCAGCAGGTTCTTCTCGATGTAGTGCACCGCGACGTGGCGGTAGCCGATGTACAGGTCGGCATCGCCCGACGCCACCGCGCGCAGCGCGGCCTCGGCGCTGTCGTAGCGCTGCACCTGCGCGCCGGGGAAGCGCGACACCAGCAGCCCGTCGGCCGCCGAGGCCGCCTCGACCGCGACGCGGTAGCCGCCGAACTCGGTGGCCGGCGACACGTCGGAGATGTCGCGCCGTACCGCCAGCACCATGTTCGCGCCGAGCATCGGCCGGGTGTGCAGGAAGGCGCCCTGGCCATCGGCCGGCGCCGGGGTGAACGCCACCGCGTCGAGCTCGCCACGCGCCAGCGTCTCCATCATCACGGCCTGGCTGGGCGAGCGCTGGTAGTCGAAGCGCAGCCCACTGCGCTCGGCCAGCAGGTCCATCAGCTCGATCACGTAGCCCTGCGGCCGCGCGGCATTCGCATCGAACGTGAAGTACGGCGGCAGCCCGGGCGAGGTGCCGATGCGCACCACCGGGTGCTCGGCCACCCAGGCGCGCTCGACGTCGGTGAGCCGCAGCGTGGGGGATGGCAGCGGTGGCGGCTGCGGCTGCGCCGTGGCCGGCAGGTGGATGAACGCAGCGGCCAGGCCGATCACGGCCGCCAGCCTGTGGCACCACGTCCTCGCTCCGCTCATGAGACTCCGCTCAGTTCGTCGACCGGCTCGCCAACGCCAATTCGTTCGTTTTCGTGGTTTCGGTTCTACCGGCCGACACCCAATTCCTGGTACAGGCGCTCCACCAGCGCCCGCAGTTCGTCGACCTCGCGCTTCAGGCTCAGCTGCTGCGCCTTCAAGGCCGCCAGCTCGCTGGTGGCGACGAAATCGTCGTCGCTCGCCGCCACCGGCATCGCCGACACGTCGACGGGGCCGCTCAGCAGGTGCGTCCAGCGCGCCTCGCGGGCCCCGGGCGCGCGCGGCAGCTTGACGACCAGCGGGCCGCCCTTCTCGTCGGCGCGCGTCGCGAGTTCATCGAGGAAGGCCTCGACCGACGAGGTGTCGGCGAAGCGGTGCAGCCGCTCGCAGTTGCCGCGCAGCTCGGACGCCGTCTGCGGCCCGCGCAGCATCAGCACCGCGAGCAGCGCGACCGATTGCGACGGCAGCGCGAGCGCGCGGGCGAAGTTGTGCTCGTAGCGGCTGACGCGCGAGCCGCTGGATTCGAAGGCCAGGTTCAGCGCCTTCAATGCGTCGGCGGCCGACTGCAGCTCGGCGTCGGTCGCGTTCATCACCGGGTCGCGGGCGGTCTTCTGGTTGCAGCCGGCCACCAGCGAGTTCAGCGACAGCGGGTAGCTGTCGGGCACGGTGGCGGCCTTCTCGACCAGCACGCCGAGCGCCCGCGCCTCCAGCAGGGTCAGGGGCCGCAGGCTCACACCGCGAACCCGTCGTCGGCCTGGATCACCGCGCCGTTGACGAAGTGGCTCTCGTTCGCGCACAGCATCATCAGCACCGCGTCGAGGTCTTGCGGCTGGCCGATGCGCTTGCGCGGCATCATCTCGATCAGCTTCTTGCCCTGCTCGGTCTTCCAGTGGTGGTGGTTGATCTCGGTGTCGATGTAGCCGGGGCAGATCGCGTTGACGTTGATGCCGTAGCGGCCCCATTCGAGCGCCATCGAACGCGTCATGTGGATGACGGCCGACTTGCTCATGCAGTAGACGCCGATCTGCCCGAGCACCTTGAGCCCGGCCATCGACGCGATGTTGACGATGCGCCCGCCGGTGAAGGTGCCGGGCGCCGCGCCCTTGGCGCGTGCCAGCATGCGCTTGGCCACTTCTTGCGCGACGAAGAACGCGCCCTTGGTGTTGGTGTCCATCACGTAGTCGTAGTCGTCGGGCGTCACGTCGGTCAGCTTCTGCGTGGTGCTGACGCCGGAGTTGTTGACGAGGATGTCGAGCGTGCCCATCTCGGTTTCGGCGTGGGCGATGGCGGCCTTGATGCTGTCGTGATCGGTGACGTCGAGCTTGACGACGTGGGCGACGCCGCCGCCGGCCTCGATCTCGGCGCGCAGCGCCTTCAAACGTTCGACGCGGCGGCCGGCCAGCACGACGGCGGCGCCGGCATTGGCGAGGGTTTTCGCGAACTGGGTGCCCAGCCCGCTGGAGGCACCGGTGACCAGCGCGACGCGGCCGGAGAGATCGATGCTGTAGCTCATGTTCCTGGCTCCTGGATTCGTTCGGTGTGGCATGCGTCCGCCAAAGACCCGGGGTCTGCGGCGGCGAAAGGTGTGGGGCAAGATAGCACGAAGCCACCGCGCTTCAATGACCGATCCCTTCCCCGAATTGCCGCCAGGAGTCCGATGAACCCCACCCTGTTCCGCCCGCTCGCGCTGCGCGAGCT
The DNA here is from genome assembly GCF_054049715.1 of Rhizobacter sp. P5_C2. NCBI lineage: Bacteria > Pseudomonadati > Pseudomonadota > Betaproteobacteria > Burkholderiales > Sphaerotilaceae > Rhizobacter > Rhizobacter sp. P5_C2. Next base: position 12,654 of record NZ_JBFULV010000132.1, read on the forward strand.
TCAACTCCCGAACCGCGTGATCGTCGCGCCGATGTGCCAGTACTCGGCGCAGGATGGATCGGCCACCGATTGGCACGTGATGCACCTCGGCACGATGACCCAGGGTGGTGCCGCGCTGACGCTGATCGAGGCGACGGGGGTCAGCCCCGAGGGCCGCATCACGCCCGACTGCCTCGGGCTGTGGAGCGATGAAAACGAAGCCGCACTGGCCCGTGTGCTGGCGGCGATCCGCCCGCATGCCAAGGGCGCCATCGGCATTCAGCTGGCGCATGCCGGGCGCAAGGCCTCGAGTGCGCCGCCGTGGAAGGGTGGCCAGTTGATCACGCCGCAGGACGGCGGCTGGACGCCATGGGCCCCGTCGGCGGTGCGTCAGCGCCCWGAAGAGGCGCCGCCGCACGCGATGAGCGAGGACGACATCCACACGGTGATCGCGCAGTTCGCGAAGGCGGCCGAACGTGCGCAGCGGCTGGGGCTGGACGTGATCGAGCTGCACAGCGCGCACGGCTACCTGATGCACCAGTTCCTCTCCCCGATCAGCAACCAGCGCACCGACGAGTGGGGCGGCAGCCTGGAGAACCGGATGCGCCTGCCGCTGGCGGTGTTCGATGCGATGCGCGCGGTGTGGCCGGCGCACAAGCCGCTGGGCGTGCGCGTGTCGGCGACCGACTGGATGGAGCACAGCGGTGTGCCGAGCTGGACGCTGGAGCAGACCGTCGACTACGCGAAGGCGCTGAAGGCGCACGGCTGCGATTTCATCGACGTCTCTTCGGGTGGCATCACGTCGCAACAACAGATCAAACTGGGCGCCGGCTACCAAGTGCCGTTCGCACGTGCCATCAAGGAAGCCACCGGCCTGCCGACGATGGCGGTCGGGCTGATCACCGAGCCGGCCCAGGCCGAACAGATCCTGGTGGACGGCGATGCCGACATGGTGGCGCTGGCGCGCGGCATGCTGTGGAACCCGCGGTGGGTATGGCACGCGGCGGCGGCGCTCGGTGGGCAGGTGACCCCGCCGCCGCAGTACGGGCGGTCTGCGCCGCGGGCGCATGCCGATGTGCTGACGGGGTCCCATTCGGCGGACGGTGAGGCCTCTATCGCTTGACCAGTTCGTCGTACGGAGGAAGGTTCAGGACCGTCTTGGCGGCCTTGTCGTACTCCCGCTCCAATTCGCGAGCTGCCCCACGAAGGTCGTCCATCCGCTGGTAGTCCTCGGGGACCGCATCCCCATCCCCGAGAGTCTGCTGCAGTTCGTCAATTTGTCCGGCGATCGCCTCGATCGCGAAAACCATCGTCTGAATGCTGATCTCAGGCATGTATCCGTTCCTTGGCGTTGCTCATGGCTCAACTCGTCTTCTCTTCCTGGCCCTTTGAAAGCTCGATCTGCCGCACCACTGCGGCACGAGCCATGTTGTTCAACGCACCCTGAAAAGATGCGATGGGCATCGGGTACTTGGGCTCCAGTTGGTAGTGATGTCCGGAGAGCTTCGGGTTGTACGGGCTCGTGCGCAGGTCTTCGTCCTTGCGGATGTGGATCTCGTCGGAACAGTATTCGGTTCCTTTGGGAATCCAGAAATCCGGTGCGCTGTACCAATTGGGCTTGTCATGCAGTGAGGTGCCGCCACCCGTCTGGACTTCAGGGCCGCCGTGCCCTGTCGTGATCGTCACGTCCGAAGGGCTGTTGCGGGTTTTTCCTTTCTTGTCTTGATACGTCGAAGGGTACCAGCGCGGGTCCAGGACTCCATCGCCCGGGTACTTGCCGATCTCGATGGAGAAACGATCACCCATGACGGAACGGTAGAGGTGTGCGTCTGTGTTTGCCATATCCCTGATTGAATGTTTCGTGTGCCAGCAGATTAGTCAACGCCGAAGGGCTCTGCAAACGAAACACGCGCGCATTCCACTGACAGGTCGAACAAAGCTGCTACGACGATGCGAAGCGAGTCGCGTGGAGGCGGGAGGGCAACAATCCCAATCAACGGACGATGTGCAGCCGAAGCGGCCGTGTTGTCCGCAGCATGCTGAACGAACCGTATGGTGTTGCATTCAGGCTCTTTGCTTTGGTTGGCGGTTTCAAAGCCCAAGTGCAACAGCGGGTTGATTTGAGTGGCTGGCGTTGAAGGCTGACTCGAAGAAGACCTCAGAGGGAGTGCGCCAGCCAAGAGATTTGCGAGGACGGGTGTTGAGATCCCAGGCGGTGTGATCGAGCTCGCGCTGGGAGTGCACGCTCAAGTCGGAGCCCTTGGGCAGGAACTCGCGGATCAGGCCGTTGGTGTTCTCGTTGATGCCTCGCTGCCAGGGGCTGTGGGGATC
>NZ_JBFULV010000133.1:0-14779 GCF_054049715.1 Rhizobacter sp. P5_C2
CGGCACACGCGGCGCTGGCCGTTGCAGCGCACGTTCATTCCGCTGGCCGTGCTGGTGGTGGTGCTGCAAGGCGTGGCGACCTGGAGGTCTCCGTCATGAAGGCCGCACTGCTTTCATCGTGCCTGCTCGCCGCGTCGCTGTCGCTCCCGGCCCACGCCGCGCTGTACCGCTGTCCGTCGCAGCAGGAGCCCGGCCGCAGCATCGTCACCAACCTGGTCGGCGATGCCGAGGCGCGCCAGCGCGACTGCACGCCGCTCGCGACGCGCTCCTCCGCGCTCGATGCGCCGGTGAAGCCACTGCAGCCCACTGCCGCGCCGCGCACGCAGACGGTCCCCGCCGACCGCCGCATCCCGGTGGCGCTGCAGCGCGAGCGCGACACCGACCGCCGCGCGATCATCGATGCCGAGCTGCGCACCGAGCAGCAGTTGCTGGCCCGCGCCCGCGAGATCGTCAAGGCGGCCCCCGCCGGCGATGCCGAGGCCCAGACCCAGGCGCGCCAGGCCGCCGCCCGCCATGCCGACAACGTCGACGCGCTGCAGCGAGAGCTGTCGCGCCTGCGCTGACATGTCCGCCAACGACCCGCAAAGCCCGCAGGCCCAGAGCGCCGTCAAGCTCCAGTGGGAGCTGGTGCGGCACTACCTGAGCCCGATCGAGCCGTACTTCCGGCTCGAGGGCGTGACCGGCATCTTCGTGAACCGCTTCGACAGCGTCTACATCATGCGGCACGGCGAGTTCGAGCCGGTCGACGCGCGCTGGAGCAACGAGTTCCACTTCGTCACCGCGATCGAGCAGATCGCCAACGCGCTCGGCCAGGAGGTGCACCCGACCGAGCGCCCGCTGCTCGACGCGCGGCTCGACGACGGCTCGCGCATCAACGCGGTGCTCGCCCCGACCGGCGTGACCGGCAGCAACATGACGGTGCGGCTGTTCCCGAAGCTGCGCTTCACCGCCGAGGCGCTGCTGGCCAGCGGCTCGTTCAACCGCGAGATGTTCCGCTACCTGCGGCTCGCGATGCTGAACCGCTTCAACGTGCTGGTCTCGGGCGGCACCGGCAGCGGCAAGACGACGCTGCTGAACGCGGTGTCGAACTTCATCCCGCCGGAGGACCGCATCATCAGCATCGAGGACACCGCCGAGCTGCAGATCGACAGCCGGCACTGGGTGGCGCTCGAAGCGCCGCACCGCTTCGCGAAGGACGTGGAGCCGCTGACGATGAGCCGGCTGGTGAAGAACGCGCTGCGCATGGAGCCGCAGCGGCTGATCGTCGGCGAGGTGCGCGACGGCGCGGCCGCCGAGGCGCTGCTGACGGCGGCCAACACCGGCCACTCCGGCATCCTGTCGACCATCCATGCCAACAGCGCGCTCGACACCATCGACCGCCTGACCAACCTGGCGGCGGCCGGTTTCTCGGCCATTCCGTACGAACACGTGCAGCGCCAGGTGCGCAACAACCTCGACGTGATCATCCACGCGCAGAAGACACCGCACCACGGCCGGCGCATCGTCGAGGTGGCCGAACTGGACGAAGGCGAGTTCCACCTGCTGTGGCGCTGGAACCACCTCGAAGGCCGGCACGAGCAGGTCAAGACCCCGTCGATGCGCCGCATGCTCTACACCCGGGACGACGACGCATGAACGGATTGCAGGATGCCTTGAACGGCACGGTCTCGCAGGCGGTGATCGCGGCGATGCGCTGGTCCACGCCGTGGTGGTGGGTGTGCACGGCGCTGGCGCTGACGACGCTCGCGCTGATCAACGTGCTGCCGTGGCGCGTGCCGCCGGCCAAGGAGGCGGAGTACGGCATCTGGGAGGTGCTGAAGATCGCGCTGCGCCGCGTGGCGGTGTATGCGCTGGTCGCGCTGGTGCTGATCTTCTGGCCGGGCATGTACTTCGCCACGGTGGCCGCGCTCGGCAACGCGCCGGGCCAGGGCCACGTCTGGTTCGTCGATTACGTGTCGCGCCAGGCCTGGCGCTGGGGCTGGCTGCTGCCGGCCGGCATGCTGCTCGGCTGGACCGCGCGCGTGGCCTCGGCGCGCTACCTGACGCCGCAGATGTCGCGCCTGGTGCAGCGGCTGGTGGTGCGGCAGGAGGACCACAAGCAGAGCGACATCCGCAACGAGGTGGGCCGGCTGAAGGCGCGCGATTTCGACCCGCGCCGGCACCGCCGCGACGGCCAGGTCTTCATCGGGCTCGACAACGGCGGCAAGCCGATGTTCCTGTCGGGCGAGACCTTCCGCGCGACGCACATGCAGATCGTCGGCCCGACGCGCTTCGGCAAGGGCGTGGTGCTGGGCGTGATGCTGGAGCAGGCGATCGAGCAAGGCCATTCGGTGGTCTACATCGACCCGAAGGCCGATGCCTTCATCCCGTACATCATGGCCGAGGCCTGCGAGCGCGCCGGCCAGCGCTTCATCTACATCGACCTGGGCAACGAGGACACGCGCTGGGCGCCGTTCGAGGGCGGCGCGCCGCGCGACCGGCGCTCGCGCCTGTGCGCCTGCTTCGGGCTCAACAACACCGGCGACGGTTCCGACTTCTACAAGTCGCGCGAGCGGGCCATCCTCGACACCATCATGCCGCGCTCGGGCACCAGCATCGCCGGGTTGCGCGCGGCGCTGGAGCAGCGCGGCGAGGACGGCAAGCCGCTGAAGGAGAGCGCGAGCCGGCTCTACGACAACCTGGTGGAGTTCGGCATGCTGCCGTCGCTGAACCCGAAGAAGGGCGGCGGCAACAAGATCGGCGAGGCGCTGAAGGCGGGTGCGACGATCTACGTGCGCGGCTCGCTGGACGACCCGACGATCCGCCGCGCGACGCAGGCCTTCGTGACCGAGGTGATCCAGGAGGCGCGGCGCCTCGCGCCCGAGCGCACGCGCCAGCTGACGCTGGCGATCGACGAGCTGAAGTTCATGATCTCGCAGGAGGTGAGCGATGCGCTCGCGACGATCGCCGGCTTCAAGGTGAACATGGTGCTGCTGCACCAGTCGATCCACGACCTGCGCAGCCCGGAGGACCGCACGCTGAACGTGCAGGCGATCGAATCGGGCGTGCTGGTGAACTGCCAGGTGAAGCTGCTGTACCGCGCGAGCGACCCGGAGACGGCCGAATGGGCGAGCCTGCTGTCGGGCACGAAGATCGTGCGGGTGACCAAATCGGCCAGCGTCGAATACAACCGCTTCGGCGGTGAGGCCTACACGCCGAAGCGGATGCTGTCGGACCTGGAGGTGCCGGTGATCTCGCCGAACGAGATGCTGAGCCTGTCGCCGCGCGTGGGCGTGCTGTACGCCCCCGAGCGGCTGGCCGAGGTGGTCTACACCTGCTTCGTGAAGGCCGACACCTCGCGCGTGCTGTACCGCAAGCCGGTGGCGAAGGCGGCCGAGGAGAACGCGACCGACGCGGCGGCGTGAGGCGAACGAAGACCGACGCTAGAGGCCGGTGCGCAGCGCGCGGCCGTAGGCCGGCAGGCGGGAGAGGTCGTTGTGGCCCGCGTCGGGGATGACGATCAGCGTCGCGATGCCCGGTGCGAAGGCGGCCAGCAGGCGCTCGGTGCTGGCGCGAGGGATCACCTCGTCATGCGCGGCGGCGACCAGTGTGGTCGGCACCGTGACGGCCGGCGCATGGCGCACGGATTCGTAGGTGTCCTGCAGCAGCCAGCGCACCGGGAACCAGCGGAATTGCGCAGCGGCCAGTCCGAGGATGCTGTCATAGGGCGTCACCAGCACGAGGCGCGACACCGGGCGCTCGCGTGCGACGCGGATCGCGATGCCCGAGCCGAGGCTGCGGCCGATCACCGCCACGCGGGCATGCGAGCGACTGACGAGGTCGTAGAGGGCCAGTGCGTCGCCCTGCAGAGCGGCTTCAGTGGGCGAGCCGCCACTGCCGCCGTAGCCGCGGTAGTGCATCGCGTAGATCGCGTGGTCGGGGAAGGTGCGCGCCAATTCGGGCAGGGTCTGCGAGACATCCTCGCCATTGCCGCCGAAGTAGACCAGCGCCTGCGGCCCTTCATGCGGCTGCACCGATGCGCGCACGTCCACGTCGATGACCGGCAGCCTGATCTCGTCGGCCGGTGGTCCGTTGCGCGGCTGGGGAAAGTACAGCAGCGAGCGCTGGAAGGCATAGAGCACCCCACACAGGGCGAGGTAGCCCACCACGACCAGCGCTGCCAAGGCGCCCAGCATTTTCAAGATCGGCGCGCCGTGTCGGTGCCGAGCTCGTCCAGTAGGTCGACATAGGCCCGCTCGACGAGCTGCCCCGCCGCCACCTGCAGCTGCGCCATCAGCTCGTGTGCCTCGGCCACGCCGGCCTCCACCGCCTCGCCGTCATGCAGCACGACCTCCAGCTCCAGGAAATCGCCCAGCCCCTCGACGCGGTCGAGGTGCACTCGCGTGCGGCCCACCCGGTACAGCGTGCGCTGCTTGCGCACCCGGCCCGCCTGGCCGTGGGCCAGCGCCAGCAGTTCGCGCAGCGCCACCGGGTCGGCGGTCGACGAGCGGACGTAGAACGATTCCTTCGGCCCGGCCTGGTCGGCGCGGCGGTAGAAGATCAGCTCGCCTTCGGTGTCGGAGAACGCGCGCAGCTTCAGCCGGCCGTTGTCGCAGCGGAAGAAGGTGTCGTCCTGCGCGATCAGCTCCGGGCCGTGCTGCGCGAGCGCGGCGACGTGCGCTTCGACGTGTTCGATGCCCTCGATCCGGGCCTTGATCTCGATGTTGCGTGCCATCAGCCGGTCAACGCCTTCTGCATGTTGAGGCCGGTCACGCCGTAGCCCAATGATTCGTACAGCGCCCGCGCGCCGGCATTGTGGGCGTGCACGTGCAGGCCGATGCTGGTGGCACCGAGCGCCGCGGCGAACGGCTCCAGCGCGGCGAAGGCCCGCCGCGCATGGCCCTGGCGGCGGTGCGCCGGCAGCACCTTGATGTCGAAGACGTAGGCGCCGATGCCGGCGGGATGGCGTTGCAAGGCGATCCACAGTGAGCCGACCGCCTGGGCGCCGTCGGCCGACCAGATCTCGCAGATGTGCTGGTCGGGCGTTGCGAGCCCCTGGGGCAGCAGCCGCTCGAACTCGGCCCGCGAGCGCTCGATCGCGCCCTCTTGAGGCCAGCGGCCCGACGCGACGTTCAATTCGGCATAGCCGTGCACGCTGGCCTCGACCCACGCGGCGTAGCACGCCAGCCGCATCGGCACGAGCACGGGAAGCATCGTCATGCGGCCACCTCGCCTTCAGGCCCGGCCAGCACGACGACGTAGCCGTCGGGATCGCGCAGCCAGATCTCGCGCTGGCCGACGTTCGGATTGACCTCGGGGCCTTCGAGCACCTGGGCGGCCTGCTGGCGCACGCGCAGCACGGCGGCGTCGAAATCATCGGTGCGGAACCACAGCAGCATGCCGTTGCCGCGCACCGCGGTGTCGGGCCGGCCGAGGTGCGGATGATGGCGGGTGTCCCACGGCCGCAGCCGCATCACGACGCGCTCGCCGCTCAGCAGTTTTTCGTCGTCGACGGCAGCGGCACTGCTGCTCAGCCCCAGCACCGATTGGTACCAGTGGCGGCTCGATTCGAGATCGCGCACCGCGATCAGGGGCTCAGGAGACATGGGAACGAAGGGCTGGCCTCGATCGGGCCACTATGTCACAGCCGTTCCGCCGGGGTCATGCGGATTTCGCAAGCCGCACGTCAAAAGTAGTGCAACGCCGCCCAGCCGAGCACCGCCGGCGCCGCCACCAGCAAGGCGACGAGGCCCAGGCAACCTCCCTTTGCATGGGGCGTCGGCGAGCCTGGCGCAGGGGGCTGCACGCGCTTGGCGGCTTCGGCCAGCTGCGTCTGCTTGGCCTGCTGAGCGTCGCGGCGGGCCAGCATCTCGCCGGGCCCGTGGGTGYGGTTCTGGATCACCGATTGCGAGCCGCGCCAGCGCGTGTGGCAGGCGCTGCAGAAGAATTGCCGCGCGCCTTGCTCGTAGGCGAGCAGCGTGCGGCGCGAATGCGTGAACTGCTTGGTGCAGTTGGCGCAGGTGAAGCGCAGGTTGGCCGGGCCGCGCGCACGGCCGCTGCCGCCGCGGGTGCGGGTTTGGCGGCGGCGGGCTCGCACGAACCAGAGGCCGGCGGCAAAGGCGACTGCGGCGACCACCGCCGCGAACAGTTCGGGACTGAATTCCATGACGAACGCGATGCTAGCGGCTTGCGGGGCCGCGTGCCGCCCCCGCGGGTTCGCACCGGTAAGGGGCGTGTCGAAATGCCTGTGGATGTGGGGCGCAGGCGTCAGCAGGAAGGGCGTTCACCGGACCGGATTCCGGATCTCGGACATCGACGCCTTCCAGGTGCCCCACGCCGAGACATCCACGTAGCTGAAGCTGCAGGCCACGGGCGTGTCGGCATCCATGATCCCGATGCCGGTGTAGCGGTTCGGGTGGCATTGCACCGCCTTGTCGCGCCACTCGGTGCAGGCGGCCGGCATCTGCAGCATCAGCGGCGTCTTGCCGCGCCACAGCAGATGCACGTAGCCGTTCGGCACCTCGCTCCCGTCGACCCGCAACAGCTGGTAGTCGCCATCGATCAGGGCGGCCGGTGAATCAACCCACCGGGCGCGCCGGCGCTGCTCGTCGTCGAGCACGTCGATGTTCCGGTGGGCCACGATGTCGCCCAGGACCTCCTCGCACCAGGACGCGGGCCTGCCCTTCTTGTCGACCCCGAGGATGACGGGCCGCCGTGCCCGCAGGTCCAGGAAGGACACCAACGCCCGGCGCATCGCGTCGAAACGCGGTGCGGCGGTTGCACGCTCCTGCGCCTTCGCGACCACGGGCGTGGGTGCAGGTGCAGGTGCAGGTGCAGGTGCAGGTGCAGGTGCAGGTGCAGGTGCGACCACAGGGGCAGCGGCAGGAGCTGACACGGTTGCCGGCGCGCGTTGTGCCGGCTCCGTCGAACGCGGCGAGGGCACCGTTTCCCGCCGCTGCGCCGGGACGGCCGTCGGGCAGCGGGCCGGCGAATCGACGAATGTCTTCACGCCATTGACGTCGCAACGATAGATCTCCGCGGCAAGGGCTGCCGAAGACATTCCGCACAGCAGCACCAGCCATGCGACGCACGCGATGGATCTCATGTGATGTCCTCCCTGACTCCGGCGCGCAGCTTACACCGGGCATCGGCCTACTCAACGGTCGCGCAACTCCTTGCGCACGACCAGCTTCAAGCCCGACCACACCGCATCGACGGCGCAGACCTTGATGTCGACGAAACCGAGCGGAAGCGCGAGCTCGCGGATCGTGTCTTCGGTGATGTCGGTCGGCACCTTTGATGCCTTCTTCGGCCACGAGATCCAGAGCGCCGCGTCGGGCTTCAGTGTCTTGCGCAGTGATTGCAGGTGCACGGACAACCCGTCACGCACAGTGACAAACACATGCGCGATGTCGGTCGTTTCCGTTGCCCGGCTCGTGAACTCGACACCGGACGGCACCGGCGCCAGCAGCATGCGGTAGCCGGGGGGCTCACCGAGGATCGCGATCGTGCAGCCGTCTTTCAAGCCGAGCTTCTTGGAGAGCGGCGTGCCGGAATAGCCTGCGGTCACGAGTTTGCCGGATGGCATGGGCCCAACGCTATCAAACGTTGACGGCCCCGCCAAGCCCGCGGGGACTCACGCCGTGGTCATGCCCCGATCCGCCAACCGGAACGTCCCGATGATCCCGCTCAGCCGCAGCGCCTGGTCCTTCAGGCTCTCGGCCGCGGCGGCCGATTCCTCGACCAGCGCGGCATTCTGCTGCGTCATCTGGTCGAGCTGGTTCACCGCGACGTTGACCTGGCCGATGCCCTGGCTCTGCTCGTTCGACGCCGCGCTGATCTCGCTGATCATGTCGGTCACACGCCTCACGCTGACGACGATCTCGCTCATCGTCGAGCCTGCGTCCTGCACCAGCCGGCTGCCGGCCTCGACCCGGTCGACGCTCTGGCCGATCAGGCCCTTGATCTCGCGGGCTGCGTCGGCGCTGCGCTGCGCGAGGCTGCGCACCTCGCTCGCCACCACCGCGAAGCCGCGGCCTTGCTCGCCGGCCCGCGCCGCTTCGACCGCGGCGTTCAGCGCCAGGATGTTGGTCTGAAACGCGATGCCGTCGATCACGCCGATGATGTCGGCGATCTTCTTCGAGCTGGTGTTGATCTCGTCCATCGTCGAGACGACCTGCGACACCACCTCGCCGCCGCGCTGCGCGACCTGGGCCGCCGACGACGCGAGCTGCGACGCCTGCGAGGCCGAGTCGGCACTCTGGCGCACGGTGGCGGTGAGCTGCTCCATCGACGCGGCCGATTGCTGCAGGCTGCTGGCAGTCTGCTCGGTGCGCGAGCTCAGGTCCTGGTTGCCGGTCGCGATCTGCGTGCTGGCCGTCGAGATGCCGTCGGCCACGCCGCGCACCTCGTTCAGCGTGCGCGTCAGCGCGCCGCGCATCGCGTCGATCGAGCGCAGCAGGCGGCCGGTCTCGTCGCCGGCATAGGCGCGCTGCGGCGCGGCGCTCAGGTCCATCTTCGCGATCGCATCGGCCATCGCCTCGGCCYGGCGCAGCGGCACGGTGATGCTGCGCGCCAGGGCCACGGCCAGCGTCACGCCCACCAGCAGCGACAGCGCCGCACTCACCATCAGCAACGTGTTCGCACCGGCGCGGCGCGCTTCGGCAGCGCGGCCGTTGGCATCGAGCTGCGCGCGTTGCGCATTGCACAGTTCCTGCACGGCGGCGATGTACTCGCGCGACTTGGGCTCGAACCTCTCGTTGAACGATCGGCTGGCACCGTCGGCATCGCCGGCCAGCTTCAGCTTGCTGACCTCTTCGCGCGCCGCGAGGTAGCCCTTGCGCAGCTCGCTGACCTTCTCGTACTGGCGACGCTCGTCGGGCATGTTCATCTGCGGCTCGATCTGCTTCTGCAGCTCGGTGGTCAGCTTGATCGACTCGGCGGTGGCACCGGCAAAGTACTCGATCAGGCTCGGGTCGCTGCTCTTGGCGATGGCGGCGGCGCGCTGCACGCCCGAGGTGGTGAAGCGCAGCCAGTCGGACAGCGCGCGCTCGGTCTTCACGTTGTCGGAGATCATCACGTCGATCTCGGCGCTGGTGCGGTTCAGCGTGTACACCGCATACAGGCTGCTCGCGACCGACAGCCCGAGGATCAGGCCGAGGACGACGGTGAGGCGCTTGCCGATGGAAAGGTTGTCGAGGAGCATGGTGCGTCGGATAGGGGAGACGCCGGCTTATCGACCACTGGTCAGGCCACTTGAGCGGGACCCGCCGCTGCACCCGCCTCGGGCCGCCTTGTTCGTGACAAGTTCAACGATCGACGTCAGCGGTCCAAAGCGGGCCGCTTCGGATCGAAGGTCCAGCCGGGCATCAGGTACTGCATCGCGACCGCGTCGTCGCGCGAGCCCAGGCCGTGCTGGCGGTACAGCTGGTGGGCCTTGTCGACCTCGCCCATGTCGAGCTCGACGCCCAGGCCGGGCTTCTTCGGCACCTGCACATGGCCGCCCTCGATGCGCAGCGGCTCCTTCGTCAGGCGCTGGCCGTCCTGCCAGATCCAGTGGGTGTCGATCGCAGTGACCTTGCCGGGGGCGGCCGCGCCGACCTGCGTGAACATCGCGAGCGAGACATCGAAGTGGTTGTTCGAATGCGAGCCCCAGGTGAGGCCCCAGTCGCGGCAGGTCTGCGCGACGCGCACCGAGCCGGCCATCGTCCAGAAGTGCGGGTCGGCCAGCGGGATGTCGACCGACTGCAGCGCGAGCGCATGGCTGAGCTGGCGCCAGTCGGTGGCGATCATGTTGGTGGCGGTCGGCAGGCCGGTGGCGCGGCGGAACTCGGCCATCACCTCGCGGCCCGAGAAGCCGCCCTCGGCGCCACACGGGTCCTCGGCATAGGCGACGACGCCGCGCATGTCGCGCATCAGCCGGATCGCATCCTTCAGCAGCCAGCCGCCGTTCGGGTCGAGCGTGATGCGGGCAGTCGGAAAGCGCTCGTGCAGCGCGCGGATCACCTCGACCTCTTCATCGCCGCGCAGCACGCCGCCCTTCAGCTTGAAATCGTTGAAGCCGTAGCGCGCCTGCGCGGCCTCGGCCAGGCGCACGATCGCATCGGCGTCCAGCGCCTTCTCGTGGCGCAGCCGCAACCAGTCGTCGGCGGCCGCGGGCTCGCTCGCACCACTGGCATACGGCAGGTCGGTGCGTGTGCGGTCGCCGACGAAGAACAGGTAGCCGAGCATCTCGACCGCATCGCGCTGCTGGCCTTCGCCGAGCAGCGCCGCCACCGGCACGCCCAGGTGCTGGCCGAGCAGGTCGAGAAAGGCCGACTCGATCGCGGTGACCGCATGGATGGTGGTGCGCAGGTCGAAGGTCTGCAGCCCGCGGCCGCCGCTGTCGCGGTCGGCGAAGCCCTGCTGCACGCGCTGCAGCACCTGCTGGTGGTTGCCGATCGGCTGGCCGACGACGAGCGGCGCGGCGTCTTCGAGCGTCTGGCGGATCTTCTCGCCGCCGGGCACCTCGCCGACGCCGGTGCGGCCGGCGCTGTCGGTCAGGATCAGCAGGTTGCGGGTGAAGAACGGGCCGTGCGCGCCGCTCAGGTTCAGCAGCATGTCGTCGCGCCCGGCGACGGGGATCGCGCGCAGCGCGGTGATGATGGGTGTTTGCATGATGAAAAGGGAATGTCGGTGGGCCACAGACTCCGTTCGCCCTGAGCCTGTCGAAGGGTCCGGCTGAGCCTGTCGAAGCCGGCGAATACTCAATCTGCGGTGATCTTGCCCGTCTCGATGACGGTCTTCCAGCGCGCGAACTCCTTGTGCTGGAACGCGTTGAACTGCGCCGGCGTGTTGCCGACGATCTCCATGCCGACCGAAACGAACTGCTGCTTCACCTGCGGGTCGTTCAGCGCCGCGACGATCGCCGCATGCGCCTTCGCGCGCACGTCGGCCGGCAGGCCCTTCGGCGCGGCGATGCCTTGCCACGAGTAGACGGCGAGGTTCTTGACGCCGGCTTCATCGAAGGTCGGCACCTCGGGCAGCACGGCCGAGCGCTTGTCGCCGGTCACCGCCAGCGCGCACAGCTTGCCGGCCTTGATGTGCTGCAGCACCGCGTTGACGTTCTGGAACGACGCTTCGACCTGCGCGCCCAGCAGGTCGGAGATCGCCGGTGCGCCGCCCTTGTACGGAATGTGCGAACCGCTGGTGCCGGTGAGCTGCCAGAACAGCTCGGCCGTCAGGTGGTCGCTGGAGCCGTTGCCCGACGACGCGAACGTCATCTGGCCGGGGTTGGCCTTCTCGAACGCGATCACGTCGGCCACGCTCTTGTGCGGCGACGCGGCCGGCACCACCAGCAGCGTGACGGGCTTGTCGGGCCAAGCCTCGGCGTGCGCGGTCGCCGTCGACGCAACGCCGAGGGCCAAGGCGATGGGCAGAGCGGTCAGCAAGCGCATGTCGGTCTCCGGAGGTTGTGCGAGGTCGGCGCTTCTCGCGTTTCCCTGTCAATTGTTAACGTTAACAATACACCTCGAACCACGCTCTCGCAGCGAGGGTTTACCCCACTGCGGCGGCCACGACTTCATGTTGGTGTGGTCGCGACATGAAGCCGAGATTGGTGTGCGTGGTTCAGGCGTTCGCGTACGGAGGCCAGGTGGTCCGCCCTGACCCGTCGCAGAACGAAGTCGCGGTAGTTGGCGTTGCTGAGTTGGCTCCATGCCTGCGCCCGACCCAGGGCGGATCGCTGCGCGCGAGAGGCGAGAACCACGTCGTCTGGAATTGGCGCGTTCGCATCGGTCATGAATTCATAGCCGTAGGAGCGCATGTGCTCTCTCGCCACCGTCTCGATGATCTCGATTTCGTCGACGCTCAGCTGGCTCTTGAACTTGTCCCTGTTGGCCGGGATGGGACCGAAGCAGTTGGATGACCACAGATCCGACAACTTCGACATCTGCCGTGCTTCAGTGGAAGCCGCCACATCGAGCATTTGCGGAAGGAAGTCCAGGCCGATGAAGTCGCAGATGCCGCGCAGGACAAGCTCCTGGTCAGCGAGGAAATCCTCGTATCGGATCGTGAGTACGCGGGCCGGATGGGCACGGACGAGACGCTGGGCCGCAGCATGCGCGGCGACCCAGGTCATCGCATTGAGCGTGCTGTCGAAGTCATGGATGATCGCGCGGTTCATCGAGGCCACCTGGGCGCGCGGGTCCCTCACCACGTTCAGGAACAGCATGTCTGGAAACAGCTCCATCATCTCGGCGGCGTAGTGGATGCTGTCGAGCGATTTGTCCATCACGACGCGGGCATGGTGCTGCTCGCCGCTGCGCAAGAGCAGCTCCCACACCACGCGATGCACGCTGCGCTTCTCGTCCTTGACGGCATCGAAGATCTCACCCGGGTCGAACGCCACGTCGGGCCACTTCACCATGCTGGCGGCCTGCAGGCCGACGACATCCACGACGAGCTGGAAGTAGTTGCGGTCCTCGGCCAGATCGCCATAGAGGGGCACCAGCGGCATGAAATCGACGATGTGCAGCGGGTAAGGCGAGTAGAAACCTTCACTGAAATTCAGCCTGAGTCTCAGCGCGTGGCTTCCGCATCGACGCAACGGCACCATCAGAAGCGGGCGGGGGCGACCCGCATGGGACGTGGAGATGGAGGGCTGACGGGTCATGATGGTTTCCCTGTGATGTGGTTTGAAAAGTCGGCGATGAACTGCTCCAGTTCAATCACCGGCAGACGATCGATGCCGGCGGCTGCATGCCGCCCACCGCCGCCTGGATAGAGACAGCACAACGCTTGCGCCGACTTGCGCTGAGCAGGACAGCGGACGCTGACCAGGAAGTGACCGTCCGAACGGGGCGTGAGTACCGCGAATGATCGATGGGGCTCTTCGCAGGAGAGGCGGTTCGCCAGCGTTCCGGAAAGCCGCCTGGCCCATGCCGTGCCCGGCAGCAGATAGACGTCGCCATCGATGCTTCGCCAATAGGGCGCGAGCGCCTCGAGGTGATGCTGGTCGTCGGCGCGGCCGGCGGCCAGGTGACGATATTCGTCGGCGTCGGCGATGAAGCCGAACGGGCTCTCGAAGTTGTGCACCACTCGATAGAGGTCGATCGGCGAGAAGTGCAGGTCTTCCACGGCCTCGCCGTAGGCGTTGTAGTTGAGAAGCTGCCCCAGCTGCTCCAGGCTCGCCGTCTGGTTCAGGGTGAGCCCGCGCTGCGCGCAAAGACTGCGCGCGACCTCGAGCAAGTTGTCGCCGAAGGCGCCCACGATGGCCCACTCGTGAAAGCGGCCGGCCAGGGTGCGATCCACCAGCAAGGAGGTGCAGACCACGGCGGAAGGGTCGATGTGGCTTTCGAGCCGCGGGTGGTGGAACAGGCTGCGTGCCGAATGGTGATCGAAGTAGCGTACGCGCCCACCGGCCTGCAGTGCGCGACGCACGCCGGCTTCGTTCCTGTCGAACGAGACGTCCAGCACGGTGATGTCGCTGGGAGGGTCCGTGTCGCCCAGCTGCCCAAACAAGTCGATGTCGCGCTTGACGCCACTGACGAGGCGCCCTGCGCGCGGCTCGGCCATGCGCAATTGGTGCAGGCTGCAGATGCCGTCGGCGTCGCCATTGAACAGGTCCACCACCGGCAGCATGCCCGTGCGGTCCGCCAACGCGAACGATGGGATCGATGTCATGACACGAGGGAGCCGCGACTGACGAGAAAGTCCATCAGCTTCTGCGCCGATTGGTCGAGGCTGCACAGGTCCGTGTCGATGCGCAGCGCGGGAGACTGTGGGGTCTCGTAAGGTGCCGACACGCCGGTGAAATGGGGGATGGCTCCCGTTCGAGCCTTTTCGTAGAGTCCTTTCGGGTCCCGCGCTTCGCAGACGGCCAGCGCCGTGCTGACATGGACTTCAATGAACCTCGCTTCGCCGATGATGGATCGCGCTTGTTCCCTGTCTTCCTGCCGTGGCGAGATGAGCGCCGTGAACACGATCAGCCCCGCGTCGTTCATCAAGGCGGCAACTTCCGCGACACGCCGGATGTTCTCGCACCGATCTGAAGGCGAGAAGCCCAGATCGCTGCTGAGATGGTGGCGGATGTTGTCGCCATCCAGCACGAATCCCAGCTGCCCTTGGGCATGCAGCCGGCGCTCTACCGCATAGGCCAAGCTGGATTTGCCTGCGCCGCTGAGGCCTGTCAACCAGACCGTCACCGGTTGCTGGTGGAGCAGGGCGCGCCGCTCGGCCGCCGAGACCAGGCTGGGGTGCTTCACCACGTTGAGACAAGTCGCGCCCCGTGCCACGGGAGTGGCGCTGGTGTCGGCATTGCCGAGACGTGTCCGGACAAGGGAATGCGTGGAAGGAGTCATGGCGCGAGCAAGCCTCTCAGGACGGCGAACATTCATGGACCAGCAGCGCCCCGCTGGTGCGGTTGGTGGCCGGGTCGACGATGATCAGCGAGCCGCCGACGCGGTTCGACTGGTACGACTCCACCGGCAGCGCCTGCTGCGTCTCGACGATCACATGGCCGATCTCGTTGACGGCGAGCTGGTTCGCGTCGATCGCCTCCAGCGTGTGGATGTCGAGCCGGCTCTCGATCGCGGTGATGCGTGCCTGCACCCAGCGGTTGCCGTGGCGCACCCAGTACTTGCGGCCGACGACGGCCGGCTCGGTGTCGAGCCACGCGAGCGTCGCGCTGAAGCGCTGCGTCTCGTGGATGGTCGACGGCGTCGAGAGCCAGTCGCCGCGCGAGACATCGAGCTGCCGGTCGAGCACGACACCCGCCGATTGGCCGGCCTCGACCACGTCGACCACGTCACCGGCCAGGCGC